>JANYAN010000441.1 GCA_025361305.1 Burkholderiales bacterium | reverse complement strand
GGCGGCTGATCGCCGCCTCCGGTCCCCCGCGAACCTTCTGGAGAGGCCGCAGCCCCGCATACGCGGACCGGATGCGCTCCCGCGTGATGTCCAGGCCGCGGCTGACCACAGTCTGCAAGCCCAGGATGACCTGGGCCGCGGTGACGATGGGGTCGACACCCAGCCAGGGTGCCGCGCCATGGGTCTGCTTGCCGTGCACGGTGATCTTGAAGCGATCCGAACTGGCCATCGTCGGGCCGGGCCGGTAACCCACCGTGCCCACGCCCAGGCGCGACGTGACATGCAGGCCGAAGATCACCTTGGGCACCGGATTTTCCAGCGCGCCGTGCGCGATCATCATCTGGGCGCCGCCTTCCTCGCCTTCGGGTGGCATCTCTTCGGCGGGCTGAAAAATGAACTTCACCGAGCCACGCAGGTGAGCACGCAGGCCGGCCAGCACTTCGGCGACGCCCATCAGGATGGCCGTATGGCAATCGTGCCCGCAGGCATGCATCACGCCGACCTCTTCGCCGTTCCACTGGGCGCGCGCCTTCGATGCGAACGGCAGGTCGACGTCTTCGGTCACCGGCAGGGCGTCCATGTCGGCGCGCAGCGCCACCGTCGGGCCCGGCAGCGCTCCCTTGAGCAGGCCCACCACGCCCGTGTGGGCCACCTCGGTGCGCACCTCGTCCAGGCCCAGCTGCTGCAGGTGGGCGGCAACGACGGCCGCCGTGCGGAACTCGCGGTTGCCCAGTTCGGGGTGCTGGTGGAAATCGCGCCGCCAGGCGACGACCCGCGATTCGACGGCCTGTGCCGCGGTATCTATCTGTCCGGCCAGGGAGCTGGGGGTGGCGACACGAAACGACATACCGTTCCTTTGCAGGATGAAGTGCATGTATTACAACACCGCCATCCCAGGCGCCTTGGCCGCGGGTCTTGCAAGGCATTAACATGGCGGGCGGAACTTGCAGAACACCGCCCAGACATCCTAGCCATGAAACCCACATCCAATTTCGCCATCGCCTGCGGCGTCCTGTTCGCAGCCATCGCATTCCATGGAGTGCACGCCCAGACGCAGCCGCCCAAAGTGATGACCCGTGACGAACTGCGGGCCTGCATGAACACCGAAAGCGAGCTGACCGCCCGCCGCAAGGCCATCGAGGAGCTCAAGAGCAAGACCATTGCCGAATCGGCGGAGATCCTCGCCGAGGGAGTTCAGCTTGCTGAAGATCTGAAACGCGGTGAAGACAGCCAGATCCGCAAGGACAGGCTCGAGCGCCGGACGAAGGCGCACAACGCCCGTCTCACCGCCGGCCAGGCTGCTGAAGAATCGGTGCGCGCCGACGTGGAGGCGTTGAACAAGGCTGTGACGGCCAAGAATGAGGGCTGCGGCTCGCTTGCGTTCAATATAGAAGACAGGGACGCCATCCTGAAGGAACGCGAGGCGATGAAGAAGTAGTCGCTGCCCGGCCCCATCCAATGCAGCAATCGGACATCGGCATCGTCGGTCTGGGGGTCATGGGCGAGAACCTGGCGCTCAATTTCGAGCGCAACGGTTTTGTGGTCAGCGGATTCGACCTGGACCCGCGCAAGCGCGACAGCTTTGCTCAGCGCACGCAGGCAAAACGGGTGCGGGCGGCTGTGTCGCTGGCCGATCTGGTAGCAGGTTTGCATGGGCCGCGGCGAATCCTCCTGATGGTCCCCGCAGGTTCGGCAGTCGATCGGGTGCTGGCCGAGCTTCTCTCCCTCGTGGTTGCGGGAGACGTCGTGATCGACGGGGGCAACACCCTCTATACCGATACGCACCGCAGGATCGCGGACCTTGATGGATCCGGCATCCTGTACGTGGGAACAGGCGTCAGCGGCGGCGAGGAAGGCGCCTTGCTCGGGCCGGCATTCATGCCTGGCGGCGACGCGCTGGCATGGCCCATCATCAAGCCGATGCTCCAGTCCATCGCTGCCAACGCCGACGATGGGCAGCCCTGTTGCGAGTGGATCGGGCCGGGTGGCGCGGGCCACTTCGTGAAGATGGTGCACAACGGCATCGAATACGCCGACATGCAGATGATCTGCGAGGCCTACTGGCTGATGCACGAATTGCTGGGGATGAGCGCTGGCGCGATGAGCGATGTTTTCGCCGGCTGGAACCAGGGCGATCTGGGCAGCTACCTGGTCGGTATCACCGCCGACATCCTGGCGCGCACCGACGGCGAAACCGGGCGACCGCTGGTCGACATGATCCTGGACACTGCGCAGCAGAAAGGTACCGGCAAGTGGGCCAGCCAGGCCGCGCTGGACCTGGGGGTCAACGCGCCCACCATCGCGGACGCGGTTTTCGCGCGCACCCTGAGCGCTGCCCGGCAGGAACGCGTCGCGGCGGCCGGGCTGCTGGGTGGCCCGACAGCGCGCTACGCCGGTGAGCGCAGCGCCTTCGTCGAAAAGATCCGGCGCGCCCTGCTGACCGCGAAGATCTGCTCCTACGCGCAGGGCTTCCAGATTCTCAGGGCTGCCGACTGTGAACACGGGTGGAGCCTCCCTTTCGGGACCATCGCGTCGGTGTGGCGGGCCGGCTGCATCATTCGCGCGAAGCTGCTCGAAGATATCCGCCGGGCCTACGCGCGCAACCCCGATCTGGTCAACCTTTTGGTGGACGACCACTTTGCCCGCGTGATGGCCCAGGGCCATCAGGACTTGCGTGAAGTGGTGGCTGCCGCCGCGCTGCACGGTGTGGCGGTGCCGGCATTCATGAGCGCGCTGGCCTACTACGATGGCTATCGCTCGAGCCGCTTGCCTGCCAACCTGCTGCAGGCGCAGAGAGACTATTTCGGCGCCCACACCTATGAGCGTATCGACCGGCCGGGCAGTTTCCATACCCGCTGGAACCCATAGCCCCTGTTTCAAGGAGACCCATGATGAAGCCTGTCACTTCGTATTTCGCTCCCGGCACGCCGCCGCAAGGGCACTAGGACGGAACATGCGCGCCGCGGTGGCCTTTGTCGTGCTGGTCCTGATTGCC
>JANYAN010000527.1 GCA_025361305.1 Burkholderiales bacterium | reverse complement strand
ACACCTTGCACGGCCAGCAGCGCGACGATGACCAACGCCGTGACGGTGCTGCGAAAGACCACCGCTGTGGCCACGTCAACGCCGTTGTTGAAGGCGATGCGCGCCGCCACGTGGTTGGCGCCCATCATCAGCGCGATGAGCAGAAGTGTGGCGAAGGCCGTGGCGCTGAGCGCGCGCTGGCTGCTCATCGGTCGCGTACCGTGTCGGCCAGGCTTTGCAGCACCATGAGTGTCTGGTCCCAGCCGATGCACCCGTCGGTGACGCTCTGGCCGTAGCGCAAGCCCGCAGGGCCATCAACGATGTCCTGCCGGCCTTCGACCAGATGGCTCTCGAGCAGCAACCCGGCGATGAAGCGCGAGCCATCCGCCAGCTGCTTTGCAATATCTGCCGCGACCTCGGGTTGGCGTCGGTAATCCTTTGCGCTGTTGCCGTGACTGCAATCGACGAGCAAGCGTGCCGGCAGGCCGGCGGCGCCGAGGGCGTGCGCAGCCCGTGCCACGCTGGCCGCGTCGTAGTTGGGCCCATCGTTCGCGCCGCGCAGTACCAGGTGCGCATCGGGGTTTCCCGTAGTGGTCACCACGATGGCGCGCCCCTCCAGTGAAATGGTCGGAAAGCGATGCGGCTGGGCCGCGACGTGGATCGCGTCGATCGCCACTTGCACACTGCCGCTGGTCGCGTTCTTGAATCCCAGCGGCGCTGACAGCGCCGAGGCCATCTGCCGGTGCAGCGGGCTTTCGACAGTGCGCGCGCCGATGGCACCCCAGCTGAGCAATTCCGCGTAGAACTGCGGCGTGACAAGGTCCAGGATTTCGGACGCAGCCGGTACGCCCAGCCTGGCGCATTCGAGCAGGAGGCGGCGCGCCGCGCGCAGGCCTTCGCCGATGTCGCCCTGGCCATTCAGGCCCGGGTCATAGATCAGTCCCTTCCACCCCATCCGCGTACGCGGCTTTTCGAAGTAAACCCGCATCACCGGAAACAAGGCGTCGCCGGTGCCCTCGATCAATTCGCGCAGGCGCCCGGCGTACTCGATGGCAGAGGCGGGTTCGTGGATCGAGCAGGGCCCCACGATCACCAGCAGCCGCTTGTCCTCGCCGCGAAGGATGCGGCGCACCGTTTCGCGCGAGCGGGCGATGTGGCCCGCCTGGGCTTCGCTGCACGGCAGTTCGGCACGCAGCGTCAGCGGCGTCGGCAGCGCGTCTTCGCGCGCGATGTGCAGGTCGGAGATCCGGGGGCTCATTGGGCCATGTCAGTACAGGCCGCGCACCCGCGCATGAAGGCGCGCCAGGCCCAGCAAGGCGTCGGTGAATGGGGTGGGCACCTCGGTCAGTTCTCCAAGTTCCTTGACCACGGTGACCAGCGCATCGAGCTCGATGGCCTTGCCGCCTTCGACATCCTGCAGCATCGACGTCCTGAAAGCGCCCAGCCTGCGCGTGACCGCATGCCGGTCTTCGGGTTGCTGGTCGATCGGGATGCCAACGCGCGCGCCGATCTCCTTGGCTTCGAACATCACGCGGCCGATGAATCCCCGCACCAGTTCGTCGTCGAGCACCCGGTCGGTCGTGGCGCCGGTGATGGCGCTGATCGGGTTCATCGTCATGTTGCCCCAGAGCTTGTACCAGGCGTCTTTCTGGATCTGGTCGGACAGAACGGTCTCGAAGCCGGCGCGCTCGAGGAGGGCCGTGAGTTCACGCACCCGCGCAGTCTTTTCGCCCGACGGCTCGCCAATGATCAGCTTGTGGCCGAAGTGATGCCGCACTTGACCCGGCGCATCGAGCGAGCAACTCGCATGCACCACGCAGCCGATGATGTGCCGGGCCGGAACCGCTTGCGCGATGCTGCCGTCGGGATCGACGGCCTTGAGGCGCGTGCCTTCGTAACGCCCACCGAACCGTTCGAAGAACCACCAGGGCACGCCGTTCATCGCTGTGAGCACCACGGTCTGCGGGCCCAGCAGCGGCCCGATCGATTGGGCCACCGCGGCCATCGCCGGCGCCTTGACGGCGACCACCACGAGGTCCTGCACGCCCAAGTCTGCCGGGGCGGCGCTCACTCGCACCGCGGCCGACAGCGCCTGTGAGCCTTGCTCCAGGCGCAGGCCATCTGACTGCAGGGCCTGCAGCGTCGCGCCGCGTGCGACCACGCTGACATCGCAGCCCGCGCCCGCGAGCTTGACACCGATCCAGCCGCCGATCGCGCCGGCGCCATAAATGCAGACTCTCATGCGCTTGCCACTTCAATTCTGGTAGCCGGCGTCAATCCGGTCGACGCGCCGCACCAGCGCGTCGAACACATCCTGGCCGGCGCCAAAACGCTGATCCCACTGGAACGAATCGGCTACGGTCTTTTGCGCCACCGCCTCGGGCACCGGTATCGCGGGGCCAAGTGCGGCCTGCGCGCCCTGCACTTCGCAAGCCCGCTGCAACGTCCACAAGCGCACGAAAGCCAGTGGCAATGAGAGGCCCCAGGTCAGCAGGCCGTGGTTG
>JANYAN010000435.1 GCA_025361305.1 Burkholderiales bacterium | reverse complement strand
TCTTTGGCATGGTGAACTCCGCGCCCGGCTTCAACAGGCAGCCGGGCGTTATCAATGGATTTTCTGATCTCATCCTCGAAGTGTTTGGCGCCTCGGTCGGTGCCCACGCAAGAAGTGCCGTGGGTATGGCGGAGCTGCCGTTCGACATACCGGTCGAAATCGAAGGTGAAGTCGAACTCAAGGCGCAGTGATCATTTATGAAAAGTCTCCTGTTGATATGATTGTTTTCGCCATGAGGATCGTGCCAATGTTCACTATCGGTCGAGTGCTGCTCGCGGCAACGCTAATTTCCGTTGGCCTTCCGGCTTCCGCCCAAAACGCGCGGATTCGGGGCACCATTGACAGCGTCAGTGGCAAAGACTTGACTGTCACCCTGACTGACGGTGCCAAGGCGCAATTGAAGCTTGCCCCGGATTCCACGATCGTCGCCGTCGTCAAGGCCTCGCTAGCCGACATCAAGGAGGGCACCTTTGTGGGCAGCGCCGCGCAGCCCCAGGCCGATGGCATTCAACGGGCGCTTGAGGTGCACATCTTCCCCGAAGAAATGAGAGGTGTGGGCGAAGGGCACCGGCCCTACGCGCCAGTCCCGCAAAGCACCATGACCAATGGCGCCACGGCGGGTTCTCCTGTCACTGGCGTCCATGGCTCGACGCTCACTGTCAAATACAAGGGCGGTGAAAAGACGATCGTCGTATCGCCAGACACGCCGATCGTACGGTTCCTGATTGGCGGCCCCAATGATCTCAAGCCGACCGCGCGCTTTACCGTCAACGCCGCCGCGAAGAACGCAGACGGTACTTACGAGGCCAATCGGATCAACGTTGGCCGTGACGGCGTGGTGCCTCAATAAGCTGTCGTGTCTGCCTCAGGAAACGGAAATGCACATCGATGGAGCATGTCATTGTGGGCGGATCTCATTCACCGCGGAGATAGATCCGGGGGGAGTGACGATTTGCCACTGCGCCGACTGCCAAGTTCTGTCTGGTGCTCCCTTCAGGACCGTGGTCGAAGTGGCAATTGATCAATTCATGCTCATCGGGCAACCCAGGCGCTACACCATGGTGCAGGCTGGACGGCAATGGGCCCAGACATTCTGCCCAGAGTGCGGCACCCCCTTGTTTGCAGCTGCAGCCGAGAGCCCAACCTCAGTCGTTATCCGCCTCGGCTGCGTGACCCAGCGTGCGCAGCTTCGCCCCACCGCCCAAATTTGGCAGCACTTGGCGTTGCCGTGGCTGTCTGAACTGCCATTGATCCCGGGCTTATCGGGTATGACAGCTCGCCGCGCGGACCTCTAGCCCAGCTCGAAGCTGGTAATCCCGTACACCCCCGCGTGCGGTACTGGCACGGCCGGGCCGTTGTACATGCGGGCGGTCTCGAACACTTCGCTCATGCCGTGGCGGCGGGCCAGTGCCACCGCATCGGCGTTGTCTTGCGGTGTGTCCAGGTAGATCTTTTCGGCCGGGCCAGCTGACGCGCGCAGCGCGCTCATCAGCGTCTCGGCCACCTCGGCGTCGTTGGCAAACAACGGGCCGATCTTTTGGCCCACCCGGCAGGGGCGCATCATTGCGTAGCCGGCAAGCTGCCCCTTCTCCATCAGGCCCAGAGCAGTACTACCGGGCTGCCTGATCCAACAGTTCAAGAAGGCAGTGCGCCCGGCCGGGAAGAAGCGCCGGTCATAGGCGTCGAGCATGTCGAAAGGGATTCCGGAAAGCGGCACGAGGCGCTTGTCTTTGACGACGGCATCCGAGCCATGCGCTTCATGGCGGATGTTCCGCCACGCCAGCGAGAAGCCTGATTTGCGGTAGTTATCCTGCTGTGCCGGCACGCCGTCGAGGCCGACCCTACGGCCCGCAAGCGAGGCCATGCCGGCCTGCCAGATCCGCAGGCCCAGGCCGCGCCCGCGCAATCCGGGCTTGACGATGTAGAAACCGAGAAAGCCGAACGACGCACCGTATTTCACGACCGAGATAGTCGCGGCCGGCTCGCCATCCAGCAGCCCCAGCAGGAAGCCTTGCGGGTCGGCCGCAAGAAAGCAAGGCGCGTCGTGCAGGCCCGGGTTCCAGCCTTCGGCGGCGGCCCAGTCCAGCGCGATCGACAGTTCATCGGGTGCCATCGGCCGGACGGCGTAGCGGTCAGTCATCACTTGCCTCCTTGCCCACAGGCCATGGCTTAGACTCTAAAGCCTTAGCATCGCTTGCATTGTGCCTTCGTGTCTGACAGTGCCCCCTCCCATCAGCCCCTGGCCGAAAGGCTGCGCCCGCGATCCCTTGGTGAGGTGATCGGCCAGCCCCAGCTGCTGGGTGAAGGCATGCCACTGCGGATCGCTTTTGAATCCGGCCAGCCGCATAGCTGCATCCTGTGGGGGCCACCCGGTGTGGGCAAGACCACCATCGCCCGCCTGATGGCCGACGCTTTCGATGCGCAGTTCATCACCATCAGCGCTGTGCTGGGCGGCGTCAAGGACATCCGCGAGGCGGTGGAGCGGGCGCAGATTGCGCGTGCGCAAGACAGGCGCACCATCGTCTTCGTCGACGAAGTGCATCGCTTCAACAAGAGCCAGCAGGATGCCTTCCTGCCGCATGTCGAATCGGGTTTGTTCACTTTCATTGGCGCGACGACCGAGAACCCATCCTTCGAGGTGAATTCGGCCTTGCTGTCTCGCGCTGCGGTGTATGTGTTGCAGCCGCTGACGCAGGCAGACCTGGAACTGATCGTCCACAAGGCCCGAACCATAGATGCAGTGCCGCAGATCGAACGGGCGGCGCTAGATCGATTGGTGGCTTATGCGGACGGCGATGCGCGCCGCCTGCTGAACACGCTGGAAACTCTTTCGGTGGCTGCAGCGCGCGAGAAGCGCACCGAAGTGACCGATGCCTGGCTGCTCAAGGTGCTTGGCGAACGCATGCGGCGCTACGACAAGGCCGGCGAGCAGTTCTACGACACGATCAGCGCGCTGCACAAATCGGTGCGTGGTTCGGACCCCGATGCCTCCCTGTATTGGTTGGTGCGCATGCTCGACGGCGGGGTGGACCCACGCTACATCGCCCGCCGCATGGTCCGCATGGCGACCGAAGACATCGGCCTGGCCGACCCGCGCGCGCTGGCGCTGGCGCTGGACGCATCACTTACCTACGAGCGGCTGGGCTCGCCCGAGGGCGAACTGGCGCTGGCCCAGTGCGTCATCTACCTGGCGGTCGCGCCCAAATCAAACGCTGTCTACAAGGCTTTCAACGAGGCCAAGGCCTTCATCAAGAACGACGGCACCCGGCCGGTGCCGCTGCACTTGCGCAACGCGCCCACCACGCTGATGAAGGATCTCGACTACGGCAAGGACTACCGCTACGCGCACGACGAGGAGGGCGGGTTTGCCGCGGGCGAGAGCTATTTCCCCGATGGCCTGGCCGCTCCGTCGTTCTACCGCCCGGTGGAGCGTGGCCTGGAGATCCGCATCGCGGATAAGCTGAGAGAACTAAAGAGGCTTATTAATCAGAAGCCCTAATGCGTCCCCAAACCCCCTTCACGGTGCAGAGTTCAAGGGTAAACCCCCGCAGCCCAAACGTTCTTGCCGTCAGGTCGCTTGGCTACAATCGCCCCCACAAACCCGCCCATGGAGCAGCTTGGCGGGTTTTTTGCTAGGTGGTGCAAGGGATTCACAACGATCACCAAAACGGAGAAGCGTCTATGGAAACCTTGCTGCAGCAGATCATCAACGGTCTGGTTCTCGGCAGCATGTATGCCCTGGTGGCCTTGGGCTACACCATGGTGTACGGCATCATCAACCTGATCAACTTCGCCCACGGCGAGGTGCTGATGGTCGGCGCCATGACCAGCTGGACCATCATCGGCCTGATGCAGGATTCGATGCCCGGCACGCCTGGCTGGATCATCCTGATCGTCGCTCTGCTGATCTCTTGCGTCGTCGCGGCGGTGCTTAATTTCGTGATCGAAAAGGTGGCTTACCGCCCGCTGCGCAACAGCCCCAAGCTGGCCCCCCTGATCACTGCCATCGGCATGTCGATCTTGCTGCAGACGCTGGCCATGATCATCTGGAAGCCCAACTACAAGCCGTATCCCACGCTGCTGCCCGCGGCGCCGCTGCACTTCGGCGGCGCGGTGATCACGCCCACGCAGATCATGATCCTGGGGCTCACGGCCGTCTCACTGGCTGCGCTGATGTACCTGGTCAACTACACCCGCATGGGCCGGGCGATGCGCGCCACCGCCGAGAACCCGCGCGTGGCGGCCTTGATGGGCGTGCGCCCCGATACGGTGATCTCGGCCACCTTCGTGATCGGCGCCGTGCTGGCCACGATAGCCGGCGTGATGTATGCATCCAACTACGGCACGGTGCAGCACACCATGGGTTTCCTGCCGGGCCTCAAGGCCTTTACCGCGGCCGTGTTCGGCGGCATCGGCAATCTGGCCGGGGCGGTGGTGGGCGGCATCCTGCTGGGCCTGATCGAATCGATCGGCTCGGGCTACATCGGCGCCCTGACGGGCGGGGTGCTGGGCAGCCACTACTCTGACATCTTCGCCTTCATCGTCCTGATCATCATGCTGACGCTGCGGCCCTCGGGCCTGCTGGGCGAACGCGTGGCGGATCGTGCATAAGGAGACCAGGACATGATGAACTTCGTCAACCGGCAGAACAAATACGTGGTCTACGCCGTGTCGGCGTTGGCGCTGTGCCTGCTGCCGCTGCTGCTCCAGTGGATGGGCAATTTCTGGGTGCGCATTGCCGATTTCGCGCTGCTGTATGTGCTGCTGGCTCTGGGCCTGAACATCGTGGTCGGCTTTGCCGGCCTGCTGGATCTGGGCTTCGTGGCCTTCTTCGCCATTGGCGCGTATGTGTATGGCCTGCTGGCTTCCCCGCACCTGACCGAATCGTTTGCGTGGATAGCGCAGAGCTTTCCGCAAGGCCTGCACTTGCCGATCTGGGCAGTGATACCGCTTGGCGCCGGGTTGGCGGGCATCTTCGGCATTTTGCTGGGCGCGCCCACGTTGAAGTTGCGCGGCGACTACCTGGCCATCGTCACCCTTGGCTTCGGAGAAATCATCCGCGTGTTCCTGAACAACCTTGACCACCCGGTGAACATCACCAACGGGCCCAAGGGCTTGAACCAGATCGATTCGATTTCGTTCTTTGGGCTGAACCTGGGCAAGACGGCCACCGTGGGCGGGTACGACATATCGTCTGTGACGCTGTATTACTACCTGTTCCTGGCGCTGGTGGTGGTCAGCGTGATCGTGTGCCACCGGCTAGAGCTCTCGCGCATAGGGCGCGCGTGGATGGCCATTCGCGAAGACGAGATCGCGGCCAAGGCCATGGGCATCAACACCCGCAACCTGAAGCTGCTGGCCTTCGGCATGGGCGCCACCTTTGGCGGTGTCTCGGGCACCATGTTTGCGGCTTTCCAGGGCTTCGTCTCGCCAGAATCGTTCAGCCTGGCCGAATCAGTGATGATCGTGGCCATGGTGGTGCTGGGCGGCATCGGCCACCTGCCCGGCGTGATTCTGGGCGCGGTGCTGCTTTCATCCTTGCCCGAAGTGCTGCGCTGGGTTTCTGGTGTGTTCGATCTGCAGCAGCTCACGGGCGGCCGACTGGACGCCTCCATCCTGCGCCAGCTGCTGATCGCGCTGGCCATGATCGTCGTGATGCTGCTGCGGCCGCGCGGCCTGTGGCCATCGCCCGACCACGGCAAGTCGTTGCAGACGACGACGAACTGAGGGGGCGACAAGATGGCAGATACCGTACTTCGCGTCTCCGGCATTTCCAAGCGCTTCGGCGGCTTGCAGGCCCTGTCGGATGTGGGCATGCACATAGAGCGTGGCCAGGTCTATGGCCTGATCGGCCCCAACGGCGCCGGCAAGACTACCTTCTTCAATGTGATCACGGGCCTGTACACGCCGGACAGCGGCACCTTCGAGCTTGCCGGCAAGCCCTATGCACCCACGGCGGTGCATGAAGTGGCCAAAGCGGGCATTGCGCGCACCTTTCAGAACATCCGCCTCTTCGCCGAAATGACAGCGCTTGAGAACGTGATGGTGGGGCGCCACATCCGCACCCATTCGGGCCTGCTGGGCGCGATCTTTCGCACGCCGGGCTTCAAGGCCGAAGAGCTGGCCATCGCCAAGCGCGCGCAAGAGCTATTGGAATATGTGGGCATCGGCAAGTATGCCGATTACAAGGCCCGCACCCTCTCGTATGGCGACCAGCGTCGGCTGGAGATTGCCCGCGCCCTGGCCACAGACCCGCAGCTGATCGCGCTGGACGAGCCGGCAGCGGGCATGAACGCGACTGAGAAAGTGCTGCTGCGCGAGCTGATAGACCGCATCCGCAAGGACAACCGCACGATCTTGCTGATCGAGCACGACGTCAAGCTGGTGATGGGCCTGTGCGACCGCGTAACGGTGCTCGACTACGGCAAGCAGATTGCCGAGGGAACGCCGGCCGATGTGCAGAAGAACGAGAAGGTGATCGAGGCTTACCTCGGCACCGGCGGCCACTAGACGGGAAACAGCGATGGCACAGACACTATTGAAGGTCAGCGGCCTGAAGGTGGCATACGGCGGCATCCAGGCCGTCAAGGGCGTGGATTTTGAAGTGCACGAAGGAGAGCTGGTCAGCCTGATCGGTTCCAACGGCGCCGGCAAGACCACCACCATGAAAGCCATCACGGGCATCCTGCCCGTGAACGACGGCGACATCGAATACCTGGGCCACAGCATCCGCGGCAAGGGCGCGTGGGAATTGGTCAAGCAGGGCCTCGCCATGGTGCCCGAAGGCCGCGGCGTGTTTGCCCGCATGACCATCGGCGAGAACCTGCTGATGGGCGCCCACATCCGCAACGACAAACCCGAGATCGCGGCCGACATGGAAAAAGTGTTCATCATTTTTCCGCGGCTGAAAGAACGCAAGGATCAACTGGCCGGCACCCTTTCGGGCGGCGAACAGCAGATGCTGGCCATGGGCCGCGCCCTGATGAGCCGCCCCAAGGTGCTGCTGCTGGACGAACCATCCATGGGCCTTTCGCCCATCATGGTGGACAAGATCTTCGAAGTGGTGCGCGAGGTCTATGAGCAGGGCGTGACGATCCTGCTGGTAGAGCAAAACGCCAGCCGCGCCCTGCAAATAGCCGACCGCGCCTATGTGATGGAATCGGGGCTGATCACGATGCAGGGGGATGCCAAGGAATTGCTTAGCGATCCGAAGGTGCGTGCGGCTTATTTGGGGGATTGAGCGGTGGTGCGACGACTTCGAGCGGTCGCGCCGGGGCTGCGATGCGGGCGCTGCCGTTCAAACCATTTGCTAAACGAATTCCAACTCTTTGAGCGTCGTGCCATGTGCATCTCTCCAAGCTGTGAGTCCGTTGGCGTGACCGCCACGTACGACTGCGGCTGCAGCACTTGGGCTGGCGAATTCGAAGTCTTTCGCGAAGACAAGACGATCGCCTTTGACGACTAGTACACCATCGTCCTTGAGCTTCTGGCGCAGGTTTCGCGTCCACGGCCACTTTACCGACGACGGCCGTTCAGACGCTACGGCTTCTGAGCTCTTTTTCACGAGAAAGCCATTTGCGCTTCTAAAGCCCGTAGCTTTCAGGCCCTTGATATCGCAATACAGCAATTTGCTGGTCGAACCATCCGCTGTCGATCCCGCCATTGGGACGAGAAGATCAATGCCAAGGACAGGAAGGAGCTGATTCACCTTCTCAAGAAAAACCTCCATCTCTGCCCGGTCCGATTCGGGAAGCCTTGAGCCGCTGGCCTGATTGTTCGTGACAACGGCTCTGCCGGCGCTCTTAGCCTGCTCCAGCAGCTTGCCCTCCAAATACCGGATGTGCGCCTTCGTAAGGTTTTCATCTTTGCTCACGAAGAAGGTGATCTGATTCCAGAAGTCCTTGTCGTTGTGGTTCTTGACGCGGTCTCGGATGCACTCGGCTTCGCCGATATAAATAGCAGGCTTGCCCGATTCAGGGTCGTTACCGGTAAGCAGGTAGATACCGGACTTGTCACACTCGTCGCGCGCGAGCACGCCTTCAAATTCCGTTCTGGGGGCAGACACGGCTTTGCCGGTCCAATTTGAAAGCTCGGCGACTCGAAGGCGCTTCGGGTCGCCGTGGACCAAGAACAGGCGAATGGTTGCCGTTGTCATCGGCCGCGCCCGTGTCGTGGCACTGGATACCGGGCACATATCGACATCCGTTGCATTGCAGGCCCTCCGCTAGAGACAAAGCCGAGAAACACCGTCAGATTCTATGCACGATGGGAGCAGCGCGATTGGCCTACGCCAAAGGCACCCGATTCTCCTCAATCCACCTTCGCCCCCGAAGCCTTGACCACCTTCTCATACTTCGCCAACTCCGCCCGCATGAAGCTGCCAAACTCCTCCGGGCTGCTGGTCACAGGCTCGGCCATCAGGGAGGCAAATCTTGTTTTGGCTTCGGGCGTCTGCAGCGCCGCAACGAAAGCCTGATTCAGCCGCATCACTACATCGCGCGGTGTACCGGCCGGTGCCACCAGGCCCCACCACGTGTCGATGGCAAAGCCCTTGAGCGTGTCGGCCACGGCGGGCACATCGGGCAGAGCGGGTGATCGGCCCAGCGTGGTCACGGCCAATGCCTTCAGCTTGCCGGCCTTGATGTTGGGGGCCGCGGTGGCCAGGTTGTCGAAATTGAAATCGACCTGGCCAGATAGCAACGCCAGTTGCGCCGGGTTGCCGCCGTTGTAGGGAATGTGCACGGCAAAGATGCCCGCGTCGCGCTTGAACATCTCTCCGGCCAGGTGGCCGGCGCTGCCGTTGCCGCCGGAGCCG
>JANYAN010000503.1 GCA_025361305.1 Burkholderiales bacterium | reverse complement strand
CACAACGTCAGTCCATAGTCGTAGAAGGCTCCTGCGTGGTCCGGATCGATCATCAGCGCACGCTCGAAACTGTCGCGAGCGTCAGTCAGCTGGCCGGCATCCAGCGCGAAAACGCCTCTCCAGTAGTGGTATTGCGCATCGGACAACCAGTGTGCGGGGGGATGCAGCAGCGCTTCCCAGGCTTGCTGCGGAGGCAGCGCCCTCAACTCGGGCAGCCGACTTTCAAAACTGATCAGGGGGCTCGTAGACTGAGACTGGGCCCACACCGTGGCGGGCAGTGCGAGCATCAGCAGCGCGACCAGGACGGCGCAGCGCGACGAAGCAGAAAACCGGGGTCTACGCTGCACGCTGGGGTATCGGTCTGGTAACGGTGTACAGATGGAAGGAGGCCTTGCCCACCGTCAAATGGAAGTCGGCCGAAACCGGATGATACCGAGTCTGAATGAACGCAAGGTTCTGGCTCATCAGCAGGCGGTAGGGGGAAAGCCGGGTGGCCTTCTCGATGCGTTGCGCCAGATTGGCCGCTTCGCCGTGTACTGTGTAGCGGCGCTGCTGGCCCGCGCCGTAGCTGCCGGCCAGCAAGGGGCCGGCATGCAGGCCGATTCCCATGTCCAGCGCCGGCAAGCCCCGTGTTTGCAGGTCGGCGCTGGCGCGCTGCATTGCGCGGCAGACCGCCATAGCGGTCTTGAGTGCCTCGTTGGCCTGTTCGCGTGCGCTGCCCTGGTCCCAGTAGGCCATCAGACCGTCCCCGGCGACGTTATCGACGACGCCGCCATGGCGCTCAATCAGTCGAATGACAATGTCCAGGCCGGTGTTGACCCAGACGGCGAGCTGGTCCGGCGGCAGTATCTGCGATGCCGCGGTGTAAGCCACCGTGTCGGCGCAAAGCAGGGTGCTCCAGGCCAGGTGCGGCGGTGGGACGGCGTGGTGGGCCAAGCCGCGCACCAGTGGGCGCGGCAGGTAGGCGGTCAGGCGCAGGATCAGGTCCTGGTTGGCCAGACGCAGGCGTTGCGCCAGTTGCACGGTCGTGAGCAAGAGCAGGCCCAGCACTGGGAAGGTCGCCGGGATGATCAGGTCGTAGCGGTGGTAGGCAGGCAGCAGCACGGCTGCCAGCGCGGCCATGCAGAGCGCGACCACACCGGCCTGTTGCCAGTAACGCCAGGGCCGTGCCAGCACGCCAGCTGCAAGCGCCGCGTACAGCATTGCACTCGCCGCCCAAGCCCAGGACGGCTGCTGGGGCAGGCGCGATTCGATGATTGAAGAGGCGATGACGGCGTGCGTCATCACGCCCGGCATCTGTGTCAGGACCGGCGTCACCACATGGTCCGCGAAGCCGGATGCCGTGGTGCCCACAAGCAGTAGGCGGTTATCGATCATCTTGGGATCGACCCGCCCCTGCGTCACGTCACGTAGCGACGCTACCGGGATGGCACGATAGCGCTGCCATGGCACCTGAAACCCACCTTGCGGGAACAGTGGAACGGAGAGGTGCTCCAGGCCATGAAGTGACAGTCGGACGCCGCCTGCAGGCTCTTGCGCCAGCTGCCAGGCTGACGCGCCGAACGCGCGCCCAACGGTCGCCATCCCAAGGGAAACGCTGCACTCGGTATGCCAGCAGACGACCGGAACGTAGCGGCGCAGCACGCCATCCGCGTCGAGCAGGGCATTGATATGGCCGACGGCGGCATTGCCAGCCAGCGGCGGGCTGTTGGCCAGCGCGCCGCCGGCCTGGGCCAGCCCCACGGGAACAAAGGGTTCCAATTCCGCTTCGAACACCTGGCCCTTCCACAGCCCGGTGAGTGTGCCCGTGGGCAGGACGAGTTGGCCCAGCACGATCGGGTACTGGCCCATCGCCTGCCCCAGCCGCAGGTCGGCTTGCGGCGAAGCACCTGGCGGGAGCACCAGGTCCAGCGCAAGGACCAGCGGCGAGTAATGGTCGTACACGCCTTTGATGACCCTCTGCCACTGGTCGCGCGACCAGGGCCATGGCCCCACCGCGTCCAACGTTGCCTCATCGATCGCCAGCACCGTGACCGGGGCAAGCTCGGTCGGCGCGGGCCAAGCCTGTTCGCGCAGGTCCGACAGCTGCAACTCGATCCAGCGGCCCGCCGGGGTCAACGTGACCGCCAATGCCAGCAAGGCGGTCAGGACCGCTTTGCCCCAGCCAGTGCTCAGGTGATGTGTGCCGACTCTCAGCGACGCCAATGAATGGCCCCGGAGAGATCCTTGCCCCCTGCCAGAGTGGAGTCGAACAGCGTACCCACCTGATTGAAGTCGGAGGCGATCACGCCGTACAGGGTTGTATTGGACTGATACGGGCTGGACAGCAGGAAGCCGCCGCGAACAATCGAACCGACAGCCTGCAGGTTGTCGCGCGTGCCGTTCTGCTCGACAACGGTGAAGTTGGTATCGAAGCTGCGCGCATCGAACTGGATATTGAGAGTGCCGCCAGAGACTGCGGCCGGCGTGATCGTGTTGGCGGTATACACGTAGGCGCTGGCCGAGTAGACGCTGAAACTGGCGCTGCCACGTTGGGAAAAGGCGTCGCCAACGCTGTCAACGCCCAAGGCGAAGCGGTCGTTGGCGAGCTGGATCGGCTTGCCCGCGGCGATCAGGCTCTGGGCCAATGGCAAATCCGCCGGCTGGGAGTTCCCATCCCAGCGACCCCAATAAACACTCACCGGAGGAAGAACTACCGCAGGAAGCATTGGTGCCTGAACCAGGAGCTGGCCGGACAGGACATCCCTGGCCGCTACGTCGGCGCCGGTGGCGCGGGTATCGTCGCGCTTGTCCGTTCCATTGCTGGCCACGGGCTCGGAACTCAGAGGCGGGCTCTTGCGATCGGGCAACAGATCCTCGATCTGTTCCTTTCGAAAGCGTGGGACGCGGTCGGTCGCGGTCACCTCCACCAGGCCGCCACCCCCATTGGCGGTCATGAGCAGGCCGGTCTTGGCGCACGCGCCGAGCGCCTCAGCGCTGCAGCCTTCACCTAGCGAAGCGACAATGACGGCACCGCTTCTCACGGCGACCCGCGTACCGATGTCGTCGGAAGCGGCGACGAAATCGGTACCGCGCACACCGATCGCCGCGACGGGCGTATTCAGGCGGAAAGCATCCTTGTTGGTCTCGCCAACCTCGCCGGTGACGGAACGCACGACACCATGCTTCAGCTGGTAGCGCACCTTGCCATCCTGCGGCCGCGCCGGATCAAACTCAAACTGGGCGATTTCAAAAACCGAATTGGGACGCACGGCCACCAACCCGCCATCGCGCAGGCGCACATGCACGTGCGCACCATCCCCGGTTGTGATCCGGTCGCCCGCCTGCAGGACGGTTCCGCGACTCAGCGCCAAATCTCCGCTGGCGCCGCGCTCAAACGTCACGCCACCAACAGAAAGCAGGACAACACCGGCATCTTCGGCAGGAGTTACGGCGCCTGCACTCCAGGAAGCGATGGCCAGGAGCGCAAACAAGCTGCGCATCAGCACGTTAATCATGATGAACTCCGCACGCACCGCGCGGTGTCATTGCCCCACCGCGCGCCGTGAATATTTACTACAGCCCATTGATGGTAAGACATAACACAAGATTGCTCAATCTGTTACAGGAACAACGTTGTTCCTGAGCATTCAACGAGGAGCCTCTCGGGCCGGCAGCCGCAGCAAACCCTGGACCCAGCGGGCGATGTCGCGGTACCTGCGCTCGAATGGCAGGTAGAACAGATATGCGACCGAATTCGCCGTGACGCACGCGCCGGCAAAAAGAAGGGCTCCGGCGAGGTCTGACTCCAGCTTGATGTGAGGCCAGCTGAGGACCGACAGCACCAGTAACAACAGTGGCAGGTGAATTAAATAGAGGCTGTACGAATAGCTCGCAACGAACGACATGAGGCCGGTGGCACGCTCCCAGCGAAGCGGGCACGCCTGTCCCGCCATCAGGGCACAAGCGGCAAGCACGGCGACTGTAGCGTCGCGAATGTAAATGGATTGGGCGCTGCGGTACCCCGCCAGCGCACTGGCCGCAAACCCCAGCAACACGACCCAGCGCAGGGCCGCCGGCAGTCGCGCCCACTGCGCGTACGCCCAAGGAACCACCGCTCCGGCGCACCAGATCAGGAAGCCGCTGAAGTAGATCAAAGTGCGGTCTGGATCATGGGAAGTGTTGCCAGCGGCCATCAAGACGCCGACACCTGCCGCCACCCCAAGGTGGAGCAAGCGCAGCGAGGGCCGAGCAGCATGGGCCACAAGCAACAGCGATGGGAAGGCCACGTAGTACAACAACTCATTGGACAGGCTCCACAAGGCCAGGTTGTGGCCGTACTGGTAGCAGGCGATCATCTGCAGACCCGCCAGATTGCACGCAAGAGTCGAAAGCGCATTGGAGTGCGTCGAGTCGAACCAGGCGGGATACCAGGGGCGGTTTTGCTGCACGACTTCCCAACCGTGGCCCCAGCCGAATGCCAAGTGGACTACGAGCAAGCCTATCACCAGGCCAGGCGCGATTACGCTATACAGACGGACCAAGCGCCTGAGCATGTAGTTGCCATAGTCGAAGTCTCCCGTGCCCATCTCCCGCAGAACCTGGCCGCCCACCAGATAGCCGCTAAGGAGAAAGAAGACGATGACCGCCTGATGAGAATAGCCCGACGCCGCTTCGATGGCTTGCCACAACCGGCGGCCGACCCCCGACCCGGGGCCGTCCGCGGGCATTGGCATGGCCAGCAGCGCGTAGAAGTGCCCCACCAGGACGGCCTGCGCGGAAAGGGCGCGCAGCGTGTCCACGATGGCGAGGTTCTTTGGTTGCATGAGCGCTGGAAGCGACTATTTGGCTTCCGACGAGGCGCGCAGACCACCCCGACGCAAGGTATGGCGCCAGGCCAGGAGCGGCCGCTCGACGAGCATGTGACCCAGTACCGACGCGGCAAGCACGAGCACCAGATACACGGCCATGGGGTGGGCATCTCCGCTAAGCCAGCCGACCATGCCACCCAGCCACATGACGGGAAAATGCCCCAGGAACACCCCGTACGCGGCCCTGCCGACGGCGTCATCCCAGTGCTGACGCGACCTGCGCGCCAACAGGGCGAGCAGGGGCAGCCCAAGCAACACACCGAGTTGGACTTCGACGGTGAACGGCACGCGCCAGCGGTGCGCGGCCGCGGTCCATATCGCCATGGCGGCAACCGCGCACCACAGTGCAAGGAGCGGCGCCATGCTGGCACCCTCGCGGCGACAACGGTACAGCCACGCGCCCGCCAGAAACAGATACAGATTGCCGCAGAGTAAACGGTAGCCAAACCAGTCGGTCTGCAGCCAGCCAGCAGTGGCCAGCGCGCTCACGCCCAAAGTCGCTGCGCCAAGTCTCAACATCAGGCGTGGCCGCGGCATCAACCATGGAGCAAGCAGGTAGAACTGCAGTTCCAGGCCGAGTGACCAGGCCGGAGGCACTGGCATGAACTGCTCCAGGGACGGAGCCACCATGAAATAGTTTAGCGGAACGATCGACAAGTTGCCCAGCCACTGAAATGCGCTGCCACTGCCTGTGAGAAAAGGGGATGATGCCCCGAGCCACCAGGCCAGGGCGCCAAGGCCAAGAAAGAAGTAGTACTGGGGCAAGAGGCGTAGGGCACGCTCCCGGTAGAAAAGCGAGGACGCTTTGGACATCGGCGATCCTGGGGCGAGCAGGCTCGCGACAACGTAGCCGCTGAGCATGTAGAAAACCACGACAGCCGGCACACCCAGGTGATGCCCTGCAACGGAGACGCCCGCATGGGCCAGCGCAACCATCAGTGCGAGTATGAGCCGAAGGCTACCGAACACAACAGCTCCGGCGCACCGGCCCAGCCCCGATCGAGCTCATGGCTTGATGCCGACCACCTGGCATTCGAAGCACAGGCCATTGCGCCGGGCCGCCGCCTCTACCCGAACATCGCGCAGTCCAGCGTCTCGCATCAGCGCCGCCAGGCTCCCGGGCGAGAACATCGTGTGGTGGAAATCGCCGTCGTATTCCTGAGCGCCGAACGTGACCAGGCGCAACGTTTCGAAATCCATCCGGCCCTGGGCATGCGCCTCGAGCATGGCCTGGCCATCTGGAACCACCGCGCGCAGTTCACCGCCACTGGCCAGTAGCGCCACCCACGCCGGCAACAGGGTGCGGCGCAGTGCCTCAACCGGGAAATGCTCCAGGACATGGGACGAAAAAATCTCACGCACTTCGTCCACGCCGAACGGCAAATCGTCCGCATGCGCGATCACTTCGACGCCGGGAAGCTCGCGCATATCCACGTTGATGCGGTCCGGATCCGGCTTGTGCCCGCATCCGATGTTCAGGCGCAGACCGCCCTGGCGCCGCATCGCATCGACCCGTTCCGGCGCCACGATCCGCGGCGTCGTGGCGGGCAGATCGGAACCAATAAAATCGGCCCGCCTGAAGGCACGAATCTCGAGAAATATTTCCTGCCGCGCAAATTCCATGCGTCGTGCCGATTCCTCTTCCGCGGCGTCGATGCGACGGCGCAGGTTCGCAAATTCCTGGCCTTCGGATTCCATTCGCCGCGTCGACGCCTCTGTCAAGGCGACGACGGCGCTGCGCAGGGCCGAAAATTCCTGACGCAGAGACTCAAGTTCGCGCGCACATGGTGAAGGCTCGGAACGGAAAAACTGACGCAGACGGCGAAGGGGTTGGGTCATTCTGTCGCTCGGATCGGTTCGGTTCGGTTCGATATCATATTGAGGTCCGCGGAGCATTACCGCGAAGATTGCCCGAACCCATGAAAACCCCTGCCCAAAGCATCGTCCATGCGCTCTACCGCGTTCCATTGGTCGGGCGGCTGGCGCGGATCGCCGTTGGCCTGGCCAGACTTCCCGAATTGCGCCGCGAGGTCGACGTTATGCGCGAGGCGCTGACGTCATTGCGCGCGCTCGAGCAACGGCTGGATGGGTTGCAGGCGAGCGTCGATACAATGGGCGGCCAGCTTGCCGCGATCATGTCCGACCACGACAATCTGATGAAATCCGTGCCGGTGGCATTGCGTCAGACCGCACGAGACCTGGAATCGTTGCGCGCACGCATCGATTCAGGTTGCGGACCGGCTTCGGCGACGGTGGCACCCCAAGAGGCCACGTGACATTTCCGACATTTTCCATCGTTATCAACACGCTCAACCGCGGGGCGCTGCTGCAAAGGACACTTCAGAGCTTCGGTTGGCTCAGGTACCGGGGAAGTTTCGAGGTCATTGTCGTCAATGGGCCCTCCACAGACGATTCGGCAGAGGTCATCGAATCCTGGGGATCGCGCATCCGAGCCGCCAATTGCGACGTCGCGAATATTTCCGTGTCGCGCAATATCGGCATCTGCATGGCACGGGGTGAAATCGTCGCCTTCATCGACGATGATGCCATCCCGGAACCGGAATGGCTGGAGCATCTGGCGCAGGCGTATGCCGACCCGCAAGTCGGCGCCGCCGGCGGGCTGGTATTCGACCATACCGGCTACGCTTTCCAGAGCCAGTATTGTGTGGTCGACCGCTTCGGCCGCGCCGATTTCTCGCCGCGCGGGCCGACGCCGCATCTGGCATTCCCTCGCAGCTTCAGGTTTCCGCACCTGTTGGGTACGAATGCCTCATTTCGTCGCTCGGCGCTGCTGGAGATTGGCGGATTCGACGAGGAGTTCGAATATTTCCTTGATGAAACCGATGTATGCCTGCGCATAGTAGACGCCGGGTTTATGGTCGCGCAGCTGCCGAATGCCTATGTCCATCACAAGTACGCGCCCAGCAAGATGCGCGACGCCCATCGGGTCACGCGCCACCACTACCCGATCATCAAGAACCAGCTGTACTTCCTGCTCAAGCATGCCAGGGCCTACGTGCCGCTGGAGATCGTGCTGGAGCAGCATCGCCTCCTGGTCGACCTGCATCGCAGTGCCGTCGCCCGCGCGATCGCGGGAGGGTTTCTCTCGCCCGGCGTCCTCGAAACGTTTGGCACCGAGGTGGACCGAGCGCTGGAGGTCGGCCTTAGGCGGGGATTCGAGGGCGTGCGTTCCGGTGCGCTGATCGATTCCGCCAAACGCAAGCGCTGGAATGGAACGTTCCGACCGTTTTCCACGATCGCCGTGACCGCCCCCACCGCGGTGGTCTTGGTATCACGAGACTACGCACCGGGTCATGCCGGAGGCATCGCCACATTCACGCGCGACCTGGCACGCGCACTGGGCGCGCTGGGCCACCTGGTTCATGTGGTGGCCGCCAGCCCGGACATCGACCGGGTCGACTTCGAGCAGGGTGTGTGGTTGCACCGCGTCGTCACGCGTGGGCACCCGCACACCGCTGCCGCCATCGAATTGGGCGTTCCGCAGCACATCTGGGACTGGGCAGCCACGGCGCTCGATGAAGTGCGGCGGATTGCCGCACACCGCACCATCGATGTAGTGGAGGCACCAATCTGGGATTGCCAGGGCATTGCGCTCGCGCTCGACCGCACCTGGCCGCTGGTTACCAGCCTGCAGACCAGCATGCACTTCTGGCTTGACTCGCATCCTGAGCTGCGCTCAGATCCTGGCTGGATGGAATTGATCGGCACGCCTATTCAGCGCGTGGAGCGCTACGTGATGCTTCATTCCGATGCCGTCCGGTCAATCAGCCATTCAATCCAGCGGGATATCGAGCGCGCCTACGGGTTCCGGTTCGAACCCACCCGGCTGGCGATTGAGCCGCTGGGCATCGACAACATCCCGACGGCCGATCATGTTCAACGGCAGCAGTGCCTCACCGTGCTTTTCGTCGGGCGACAGGAGCACCGCAAGGGAATCGACGTCTTGCTGCAGGCCATCCCCGCGGTTGTGGCGGCGGTGCCTGGTGCGAGGTTTCGCCTGGTCGGGGACAACACACTGCCCGGGCCCGGTGGCTCGACCTTTCAGGCAGTCTTCCTGGCAACTGAGCCGGGCCAGGCCTGCGCGGGCCAGATCACTTTCGAGGGTGTGGTGGACGAAGAGACGCTACAGCGTGCCTACGCCGAATGCGACCTGTTCGTGGCGCCCAGCCGCTTTGAATCGTTCGGTCTGATCTTCGTGGAGGCAATGCGCGCTGGCAAGCCTGTCGTCGGCTGCCAAGCTGGCGGCGTTCCGGAGATCGTTTCGCATGGGGTCAGCGGCTTGCTGGTGCCTCCTGACGATGCAGACGCTTTGGCGCGGGCCATGATCGAATTGCTGGGTTCGGCGCCGCTGCGCTCCCGCATGGGCAATGCCGGCAGGCGGATATTCGAAGAGAGCTTCACCGCCGATCGCATGGCGCGAGCCAGCCTCGCTCTCTATCGGCGTGCCGCCACGCAACGGGACTGCCGGGAGAAGCCGGATCATGATTAAGGTGCTCGCAAGACACGTGCTGGTGATAGTGAGCCCGTACATCACCGGCCGGCCGTGGATGGCGCAAACGGCCCGCCGCACGCTGCGCCGGCTCCCTGCCCTGCGGCTGCGTATCCACCGGCTGCTGGCACCGGTGGCCGCCATCGCACCACCGGAAAGCAGCCTCTTGCCCCACGAAGCTGCCGTTCTGGTCGATCTGCGCGAGGCCCTCATGGATCGGCGAGGGGCGGCCAAGTGAAGATCCTGCTTGATCTTCAGGGCTGTCAGTCCGCGGGCAGCCGCAACCGCGGCATCGGCCGTTATTCGCTGGCGCTGGCGCAGGCCATGATCCGCCTGAGCAAGGAGCATGAGTTCTGGCTGTTGCTCAATGGCGCTTTCCCGGACACGATCGGACCGATCCGCCAGGCGATGGGGTCACTGGTGCCGGCCGAGCGAATCACCGTCTTTCACGTCCCGCGCGCCTGCGGCGAAGTGGCGGGCTCCAGTCCATGGCGCACGCTGGCTGCCGAACTGGTCAGGCGATACGCAATTCGCAAGGTGAAGCCTGACCTGGTCCACATCGGCAGCTTGTTCGAAGGGCCTGGCGATGACTGCACAACTTCGATTGCGCCTGACTTGGACGGCGTCCCGACTGCGGTCACGCTGTACGACCTGATTCCATTGATCTATGCGGATCGCTACCTAGCGGATGGGCGAATCAAAACTTGGTACTTGCGCAAGATCGAGGCATTGGCGCGCGCCGACCTGTTGCTGGGTATTTCCGAGTCGGCGTGCGTGGAAGCACGCGATCGCGTGCCGTCCCTGCAGGGCCGAGTAGTCAACATATCATCGGCCGCGGACCCGCTGTTCCGGCCCGACGGCCCACGTGATGCAGCCGCTCGGCTTGGTCTGGCGCGGCCGTACGTGATGTATACCGGGGGCATCGATTGGCGAAAGAACATCGACGGCCTGATCCGTGCCTATGCCCTGCTACCGAGGCAGATTCGATCCAGTCACCAGCTTGCACTGGTGTGCCATGCGGAGCCCTACGCGAAAACGCAGATGCACGCGACCGCGCGCTCGGCCGGACTTGCTCCCGATGAATTGGTCTTGACAGGCTTTGTATCCGACGCGGACCTCGCCAGCTTGTACCGAAGTTGCTCGGTCTTCGTCTTTCCGTCACTGCACGAAGGATTCGGGCTGCCGGCACTGGAAGCGATGATGTGCGGCGCAGTTGTCATCGGCTCCAGTACCAGCAGCATCCCCGAGGTGATTGGACGCGACGACGCCCTGTTCGACCCGTGCTCGGATCATGCAATTGCGGACCTGATGCTGCGGGCGCTACAAGACAATTCATTCAGGCAGTCACTGAAGGCGCACGCCGCGATTCAGGCAGCGCGATTTTCCTGGGACGTCACGGCACGGCGCGCCTTGGACGCGCTGGAAGAGTTACACCGCCGCTGCCTGGCCAAGCGCCAACCAGGCGGCTCCCCGGCCATTGCAAAGACTCGGCTGCGCCTTGCCATGCACACGCCACTGCCACCGGCAAAGTCAGGTATCGCGGACTACTGCGCTGACCTGCTGCCGGTACTTGCTCAGCACTATGACATCGAGTTGATCTGCGACCAGAAAGACATGGTGCTGCCCCCCTTGGTCGCTTCGCTCGCCGTCCGCAGTACCAAGTGGTTTCGCGAGCATGCGGCCAGTTACGACCGGATCGTTTATCAATTTGGCAACTCAGTAATCCATCACTCACACATGTTCGGTTTGCTGCGAGAGTTTCCCGGCGTTGTCGTATTGCATGATTTCTTTCTCAGTGGCGTTCTCAACTGGATGGAAACTCTAGGAACGCATCCCGACGCGTTTCGCCTGGCGCTGTTCGGCTCCCACGGGTCCAAGGGTCTTGATCGCGAGAGTTCAAACGGCCGCGACTCGGCCGTTGCTGAGTTTCCGACCAATCGTTTCGTGTTGACGCGGGCCACAGGTGTGATCGTCCACTCGGCACACTCGTTACAACTGGCGGACGACTGGTACGGGGAGGGTTTTTCGCGGGACTTTCGCCGCATTGCCCAGTTGCACTCACTGCCTGCAGGGATTGACCGCCTGCATTCTCGTCGGACGCTAGGCCTGGCGTCCGAAGATTTCCTGGTGTGTGCGTTCGGCCACATCCGACCGACAAAGCTCATTCATAGACTGTTGCAAGCATGGCTTAAATCACGATTGGCGCAGGACCCCCGGTGTCGGCTGGTGCTGGTCGGTGAAAACGACCGGGCGCCGTACGCTGACGAGGTAATGAAGTGGGTTCGGAAAAGCCCGATCGCGGGGCAGATTTCGATCACCGGTTTTGCCGACCGCGCGGAGTACGAGGACTACCTCTGCGCCGCCGATCTTGC
>JANYAN010000451.1 GCA_025361305.1 Burkholderiales bacterium | reverse complement strand
TCGAGTGATTCCTGCGACTCCGAAGTTTGGTCCGCGTCTGGAAGCGAGTCGTTACGGCCCGCCGCAGTTTCTGCGCGGAGCATTTGAACCTCTCGGATCAGTGTGCCAAGTCTGCTTACGGCAGTGATGGCCAGCGCTGCGAGAATAAGCTCCCCGGCGACCCACGGAACCCCATATGCTTTCCAAGTTCGGCGCAGGTGGTGCTAAACTCGGATCACGGCGGGAGCATCTCGGTGAACGCTGGCGATACGGTTGTGTTTACCGCGACGACGAACGTCGAGGCGTTCACGTTCTCCGTCGTTGGCTATAGCTTTGTGCCGCTCCCGTCGATGGCGATGGCGAGACGAATACCAGGTCGCGAGGAAGGTCGGCGATAGTCGCACCCGGGCGATTGGCGCAACTCCTCCCTGGCGTGACCTCATGTCGGACCTCTACAGACTCCATCTGCTTTGACGTGTTCGCAACTTCGGGGTATGAGGTCATATCAGCGACGGTGGACGGAGTGTCGGAACGGGACAGTCTACTGGTAACCGTGGCGCCTGCGCCTTCGACTTTTCAAATCACGTGCTCGCAGGCGGCGCTAATCCGAGGTACCCCCGTGCACTGCGTCGCCAGCATGACCAACTCGAGCGCATTTGTGCTCACCCGTCTCCGATCAAGCTTTGGAAGCATTATGCTCATCGATTCGACTGTGGCCGCCTCAGCCTCCGTTCTCTCTTACGATTGGACCGGGCTCGCGGCGACGTCAACTCACGTCGAGATTTCGGGATCCAACGGAGCGCCGCTGTTTGCGACAACCGATTTCTCTGTTGTCGCACGTTCAAATTTTGTTGACGCGGTCCAGCCGACGCCGCCTCCCCAGCTTCAGGGCAATGGCCTGCCGGTGATGAAGGCACCATATCCCGGAATGCACGAGACCTCGAACGGCTGGGCGACTGACAACGGAGGTCTCGGACGAACGTGGCATCTCTTCCCGGATTATGACCTACTACCAATCCGCAGCGGCCCCAACCAACATCTGATCTTCGCAGTTAACTTTCGTTGGCAAGATTCGAGGCCAGACTCGACGATGCCGGCTATTCCGTCCGGAACGTACCTAAGCGCGGCACTTTTCCCCAGTGACCCATTCTTTCGTTTTCAGGATGGTCGAAACGGAGATTGCGGTGCCAACGACATGAATACGCTGCGCGGGGAGACGTATCAGCACGAGTTGACTCACTACAATGGGGCGATACAGATCCGCAAGAATTTGAAACTTCACCAGTTTTACGAATCGACATTCGCAGTATCCCCATCTGACTCGGCAACGCATGCCATCGCCATCGGGTTCAATTCGCGCGCGCTCACATACAGTACGAGCGTCTTGGCCGATGACATCGCGATCGACGCCGACCCTGCGACCGCTGCCCATACATCGCTAACCTGTCAAATGAGGTTTCCGTGACCCGGCTACTCTATTCAATCATCGTAACGTTGGGCGTGTGCGTGAATGCCGCGCCCCTGTCCGCAGCGCGAGCGCAGGGCAAAGACTCCACGAAGGCGTGCGACAAGGCGGCGAAAACTGTTGAGAAAGGGCACCCGGCCCACAAAGAGACGGCCGCACTGAACGCTCTCGTCTACTGCGGTCGGGCTGGCGCGACCGGAGTCTCAGGGGCACTCAGCCAATCACGGCTCGAGAACGACGTCAGTTCGCTCGAGCAGTTTTATTACATCGCCGACAGATGGCGCGATGCAGAAATCATGAACGCTGCGATGCAGCTATCGCGCGATGCCGGCGCAGCAGTCCCCGCGCGGGTATTTGCCGTCCGTCATCTTCTCAAGATCGTCCAACCTGGTTCCGCATACTCATACTCAGCACTGGCCGCGGGAATGGTCCCGAGCACAGCTGGGAATGGCGCGGTGACGCCGCCATGCCGACACGGCTTTTCGTCGGACAACGGCGGCATCGCGGGCACTCCATTGCCTTCGGACTTCGCCTCACAAATCGCGATTGCTCTCAGTCAGTTGGCTGGCGACGCGTCCGTTCCGGCACCCGTGCGAAACGCAGCCGAATGTGCACAATACTGATGTTGGGGATTGGAAAATCTGCGTTGAGATAACGCGCGCCAGCGGCGACTGCAAAAACACTGACCGCGACCTACAGTACCCCCGGCCAGAATCGAACTGGCGACCTAGCGTTTAGGAAACGCTTGCTCTATCCAACTGAGCTACGGGGGCATTACATCGGTGCAGCGCGACCGTCCGCGCCCGCTGTCAACAATATGCCGGGTTACCGCGTCCAGATAAAGATCGCCGCACAACCGTCTCCACGCGCCATCGCCGGCAGGTTCACCGAACCCGTATACACCTCCATCGCCTCGATCTGGCTCACGCTGAAATCGGCGAGGACATCAAGTGGCGTCAGTCGGCTCTGGGTGTTCGATGCCGTCATGCGC
>JANYAN010000450.1 GCA_025361305.1 Burkholderiales bacterium | reverse complement strand
CGAACCCCGCCAGCGTACAGGGGGCGACCACGAAGAAAACCGCCGAGCCCAGGACGGCGATGGTTCGTTTCATTTCTTTTCTCCTCGCGAGTCATCGCCTTGCAGGTACTCGCGCAGAAGAGCTCGGCCGCGATGAATACGGCTCTTGCATGCTTCGCGGGTGATGCGCAAGCGATCGGCCACCTCGCCGATGGTGAGCTGCTCCATGTCACGCAGCAGGATCACTTCGCGGTACATGTCCGGTAGCGACTCCAGCGCATGGACGAGGTCGATACGCAGATCGTCCTTTGGAACCTGCGCAAAGTACTCAGCCTCGTGCCGCTCCGTCAATTCTTCCGCGCCCCGTATCAGCGCCAGCACGGGAAGCATGCACAGCCGGGTGACCACGCGGAATATCCAGCCCGCCAAGGCCAGAGGGTCGCGCACATTGCCCAGGCGGCGGTACAGCACGATCAGGGCTTCCTGAACCACGTCCTCAATGGCCGTCGTGCGATGGCACTGGTGCCTGGCATAGCGGCGGATGTCGGGCTGCAGTTCGCGCAGCAACCTGTCCAGAGCGACCGGATCGCCGGCCTGGGCGGCGGCGAACAAGGCTGTATCGACCCGGATCACGGTGGACTTTCGAGCGCCTTGCGGCCGCCGGTCACCCGCGCCCAGCTTTCCTTGGAACCCATGTTTTTGCGGTAAAGCATCTCATCACCTCGATCTGCCCGATCACAGCGAGCATCGTAGACAAAGAGGGGTATTTGGTCGAAAAGGATTCAGCGCTTACGCGCCGAACGCGCCAGCGCACCAACTTGGGGCGAATCTCGCGCAGCGCGTGAGGAAGAGCGGCGAGTGGTGATCGCAGCCGCGGCTCGCAGCGCCGCCCCGATCGCCAGCCGCGCCCAAGGCGCCATCAGCTGTGGCGAATCCATCGCTTCGGCGGGGACGGACCAATAGCTCATCGGATGCAGGCTTCCGCGGGCGGTGTATTCAAAGCGCCGGCAGCCCGCGCCGGCGAAATTCGATTCGGTCTGCCCGTCGGCTTTCAGATGGAGCGTTTCGCCGAAGACGATGGCGATGAACACGTCATCGACGTAGACGCCCCAGCCGCCGAACATGCGCTTGGTGCGCACTTCGCCTGCCACCGAGAGCAGCTCGGCACAGTAATGGACGAATTCAGCCGGCACTGCCATGGGTCAATGATGCCACCGCGACACCAGGCCCGGCGCGCTCTTGTCCAGGGGCAGGCGCTCGCCGATGCACTCACGCCGTAGGGGCTCCCGAAGCCCGCTAACATCCTCGTCATGTGCGGCTCCGAACTCCAGTCCCTCCCCGAAGGCGTGCAACGCGTGGCGAAGGCGCTGCGGGAAGCGCGCCATCCCCATGTGCCGGTGATGCTCGACGATGCCGCGCGCACCGCACAGCAAGCGGCCGACGCGCTGGGCATCGGTGTTGGCCAGATCGCCAAGAGCATCATCTTCCGGCGCAAGTCGGACGACACGGCGGTGCTGGTGATCACGTCCGGTGACCGCCGTGTCGACGAGAAAAAGGTCGATGCGCTGGTCGGCAAGACGGGCCGCGCCGACGCCGAATTCGTGAAGAGCCGCACCGGCTTCTCGATTGGCGGCGTGTCGCCGCTGGCGCATGCCAATCCGCCGGTCGTGCTGATCGACCGCGAGCTGTTCCGCTTCGACGAGATCTGGGCCGCCGCCGGCCACCCCCACGGTGTGTTCAAGCTGCGTCCGCAAGACCTGGAGCGCCTGACCGGCGCGCCCGTGGCCGACGTCGTGCAGCAGGCGGGGCCATGACCAGCGCGTGGTTGACAAAGCGTGCACGCTGGGTGCGCCTGGGCCTGGTCACGGAGGTGCCCTCGCCTTGCATGTCGGTATGCCGCATGGATGCGGTGACCGGCTGGTGCGAAGGCTGCAGGCGCACCCTCGAAGAAGTCTCCGACTGGGGCCGCCTGGATGAGGGTGGCAAGCGCGCCATCTGGGCGCTGATCGAAGAGCGGCTTGCCCCTCAGGCCACCATGGCGGCGGCAAGCGCGGGTCCCGAATGAAACACATCACTTTCCATCTTGACTTCATCTCGCCGTACGCCTATCTGGCGTTCGAGCAGCTGCCGGTGGCGCTGGAAGGCCTGAGCTACAGCGTGGAGTACCGGCCGCTGCTGTTCGCGGGATTGCTCAAGCACCATGGGCAGCTCGGCCCGGCCGAAATCGCGGGCAAGCGCGACTGGACTTACCGCCAGGCACTGTGGCTGGCGCACCGCGACGGCATTCCGATGCAAGTGCCGGCGACGCATCCGTTCAATCCTCTCCCGTTGCTGCGTCTGGCGCTGGCGTGCGGCGCGGATGGCACGGCCAACCGATATGTCTGCGAGTCCGTGTTCCGCCATGTCTGGCGCGGTGGCGCTGATGGTGCCGATGCCCAACGGCTGGAGGATCTGAAGCAGGTGCTGCAGCCGGCGCGCGATCCTGCTGGCGACGAGGTGAAGGCCGAGCTGAAAGCCAACACCGAGGCTGCGATCGCGGCCGGCCTGTTCGGCGTGCCCACCTGCTCCGTCGACGGCAAACTGTTCTGGGGCGTCGATGCGCTCCCCATGCTTCGCGCGTGGATCGAGGGCGATGCTTGGTTTTCCGGAGGAGCTTGGGAAGCGGCCGCGCAAGTGCCGTCAGGGGCCTCTCGGCAATCCAAGGGTTAACCCAGGGGAGACTACGTGCGCAATTCGCATCGTGAAACACGCTGCACGGGTTTCACCCTAG
>JANYAN010000388.1 GCA_025361305.1 Burkholderiales bacterium | reverse complement strand
CTCCTGACATAGGTCAATGGCGTGTGCCGGCCCCCCGTTATACTTGTATTCTGGACCAGTCAGGATCAGCCACCATGTTCAGCAATCGCCGACAACTCCGCCTCTTGGCAGCCCGCGTGCTGCTGGTATGGCTGTTCGGCTTTGCCGCCGGGCTGGCCAACGCGTGCTGGGCCGCAACCCTGCTGGACCTGGGCTTGCAGCCATTGCGGCTCGTGGCGTCGCAGCATGAAGTGCCCGTCGGCGACGCAATGCCCGAATGTGCTCTGCATTCAGGCGTCCATCAAGCCTCGGCCGAAGGTGTCCCGGTGCACCAGGACGACGCGGCCACGGCAGGATGCCAGGCGTTCTGCGATCACTTGAACCTCTCGATTTCCCAGGCGAAATCCACCATCGACGATCCGGGCGCGCACGCACTGCCACCGCCCGCTATCGCGATTTCGCCAAATGCCGCGGACTTTTCACCGGTCCACCGGCTGACGCCGCGTCGCGATGACGGATTGGCCCCACCGATAACCATCGCCTTCCTGCGCCTGGCGCTTTAGCGCCTGCTGCTGCCTGCCGGCGCCTGCCGGCACCGCCCCCGTCCGATTCGGCCCTCGCCACCAGGCGACGGCCCGGTTGGTTCCCGGCTCGCCATCGCTCAGAGAGAAGTCTCATCATGAATCACCATCGCATTCATTCGTCCTCGCCATTCGTGTCAGCGATCACACTGGCCGCAGCACTGTTCTGCGCCGGGTTGGCCGGCACGGCCCTGGCGCAGGACGCAGCCCTTGGCACCAGCGCGCGGGGTCTTCTCGATTACGCGCGGCCACGAAACCCGGAACTTGGCGCCATGCGGCAAGAGGCCGACGCCGCGGCGCAGCGCGTTGAGCCTGCCGGGGCGCTGCCCGACGCGGTGCTGCGGGTCGAGCTCATGAATTTCAACAACTACGGCACTGCCACGCCGCCCAGCCTGTTGCCCTGGCGTGTCGGCGAGACCAAGTACACGCTGATGCAGACCCTTCCAGGCTGGGGCAAGCGAGAGTTGCGCCAGGAGGTGGCCACTGCTGACGCCAGGCAGGCCGGCGCGCGCACTGACGCGGCCTGGGCGGAATTGGCGATGCGCATCAAGAGCGTCTACGCCGAGTATTACCGGGCTGCCGGCAACGAGCAGTTGACGCGTGAGGTGCTTGTGCTGATGTCGCGCCTCGAGCAGATCGCGCAGGCTCGTTATGCGGGCGGCCTGGTCGCCCAGCAGGACGCGATCCGCGCCCAGCTGGAGCAAACGGCGATGCGTTCCGAACTGATCGCGCTGGAGGGAGAGAAACGGCAACTCAGAAGCCGGCTGAACGCGCTGCTGGCCCGTGACGCCACGGCCCCGCTGGCCGATCCACAGGTGCTGCGGCCTGTGCCGGTGTTGACCGTTTCGGACGCCGCCAGCCTCGCCGACCGGGCACGGGTGAACAATCCGCAACTGCAGGCCGAGCAGGCGCGTCTAGCCGGTGCCCAGAAGAACCGCGACCTCACCTGGCGCAATCGCTACCCCGATCTACAGGTGGGCGTGGCGCCCACGCAAATGGGCTCGCGCATCACTTCCTGGGGCCTGATGTTCGAGGTGAGCATCCCGCTGCAGCAGGAGACGCGGCGCGCACAGGAACGCGAGGCGCAGGCGATGGTCGGGGCGGCGCAGTCGCGTGCCGACGCCGTCTTCAATCAGCTTCAGGGTGAGCTGGGTGGCAATCTCGCAGCCCTTGACACCGCGCTGCGCACTGAATCGCTGGTCAAGACCGACTTGTTGCCGCAATCGCAGCTGGGCCTGCAGTCCGCGCTGGCCGCTTACGAAAACGGCAAGGGCGACTTCACCAGCCTGCTGGAGGCGCAGCGCCAGATCCGCAAGGGGCGGCAGGAGCTGCTCAAGTACCAGGCCGATGCGCAGATGCGCCTGGCCGAGATCGAACGCATCCTGGGAGAAGACCTGTGAAAACCTCCACTACCTTGATCGCGATCGCCTTGTTCGGCGTCGTTGGCGCTGGCAGCTACTGGCTGGGCGCGCGCACGCAGGCGCCGGCGGCCGCCAGTGTCGCCGCAATCGCACCCGCGGCAAGTACCGTGAAGGAACGCAAGCTGCTGTACTACCGCAATCCCATGGGCCTGGCGGACACCTCGCCCACGCCGAAGAAAGATCCGATGGGAATGGATTACGTCGCTGTCTACGAAGGGCCCGAAGAGTCGGGCCCACCGGCGACGGCCAACCAGATCCAGATCAGCACCGAAAAAGTCCAACGGCTGGGCGTGCGCACCGAGGCGGCCACCATGCGGCTGCTGGGCAAGACCGTCCGCGCGGCCGGGCGCGTGGAGGCCGACGAGCGGCGCATCTATGCGATCTCGCCCAGGTTCGAGGGTTACGTCGAGCGCCTGCACGTCAACGTAACCGGGCAGCCGGTCGGCCGGGGCCAGCCGCTGTTCGAGGTCTACAGCCCCGAGCTGGTATCGGCCCAGCGCGAATACGCCATCGGCATTCAGGGAATCCAGGCGATGAAAGACGCGGGGCCCGAGGCGCAAGCCGGCATGAAGCAGCTTGCCGACTCCAGCCTGGCGCGCCTGCGCAACTGGGGCCTGTCGCCCGGTCAGGTGACGGCGCTGATGCAGGGCGGCCAGGCCCAGCAGACGATCACCTACTCCTCACCGGTCTCGGGCATCGTCACCGAGAATAAGGCGCTGCAGGGCATGCGGTTCATGCCGGGTGACCTGCTCTACCAGGTGACCGACCTGTCATCGGTCTGGGTCGTGGCCGACGTGTTCGAGCAGGACATCGGCCTGGTCAAGCCTGGCGCGAAAGCGAACGTGACGACCACCGCTTATCCCAATCAGGCGTTCGGAGGGCGAATCACTTACATCTATCCCACGTTGAAGGCGGAGACGCGGACCATCGCCGTGCGGGTGGAACTGGCCAATCCGGGCCAGTTGCTCAAGCCCGCGATGTTCGCCCAGGTCGAGGTCGCCGTGGGCGCCAAGGCGCCTGTCCTTACCGTGCCGGACACTGCGGTGATCGACACGGGGACGCGGCGCCTTGTCCTGGTCCAGGTGCAGGAAGGGCGTTTCGAGCCGCGCGAGGTCGAGCTGGGCGCCCGGGGCGTCAACTTCATCGAGGTCATCAAGGGTGTGCGCGAAGGCGAGAAGGTGGTGGTGGCCGCCAACTTCCTGATCGACGCCGAGAGCAACCTGAAGGCGGTGTTGGGAGGCCTGGGCGCGCGCGCGGAACCCGGCACCGCAACGAGCGTTGCAACTACCGCTGTCGGGCACAAAGGTGAGGGTACCGTGGCCGGCATCGACCTGAAGACCGCCGCCGTAACGCTGAACCACGGCCCGGTCGCCAGCCTGAAGTGGCCGGCGATGACGATGGAGTTCAAGGTGGCAAATGCAGCGCTTCTCGATGGCCTCAAGGCCGGGCAAGCGGTGCACTTCGAGTTCGTCGAGCGACAGCCCGGCGAATTCGTCATCACGTCGATCACGCACTGACGGACCCAAGCATGCTGGCCAACATCATCCGCTGGTCGGGCAGGAACGCGTTGCCGATCCTGCTCGCCACCTTGTTCATCGTCATCGGCGGTATTGTCGCCGTGCTCAAGACGCCGCTGGACGCGCTGCCCGACCTGTCGGACGTGCAGGTCATCGTCTACACCGAATATCCGGGACAGGCACCACAGGTCGTGGAGGACCAGGTGACGTACCCGCTGACGACAGCGATGCTCGCTGTTCCCAGTTCCCGGGTGGTGCGTGGCTTCTCGTTTTTCGGCGCCTCGTTCGTGTACGTCATCTTCGAGGATGGCACAGACATCTACTGGGCCCGCAGCCGGGTGCTGGAGTATCTGAATTTCGCCGCCAGCCGTCTGCCCCGGGGTGTGACGCCATCGCTCGGGCCCGATGCGACCGGGGTCGGCTGGGTCTACCAGTACGT
>JANYAN010000368.1 GCA_025361305.1 Burkholderiales bacterium | reverse complement strand
GTAGGTGATCGCGGACTGGCACGCTGCCGTCGACATGAAGCCGGGATCGTAGGTGAACATGCCGGTCTGCGCGTACAACTTGCGGATGTCGATCACATCCGGTCCGACGCTGCCGTGATAGACCGGCAATTCGACGTTGGGACTGCCGTTGCTGAACGACAGGGTGGCTTTGTTGTCGGCGAGTTTCATTTCCATTCCTTCACTTAATCAGCTGGGGACAGAGCTAAAGGCCTGTCCCCAAGGTCATTGGCTTCTCAGCATTCCGAGTACTTCTCTCACGTCGCTTGTATTTATCCCGCCCTCGGGTTCCCTGCGGCGAAGCAGCAGGTCCAGCAGGTCGTTGTCCGCCAAATCCATCAGTTCGTTCAGTGCCGCCGCCTGCCTTACCGTCAGGCCGGCTTCGTATCGGCCGAAAAATCGCTCGATGAGCAGGTCGTTTTCCAGCAGGCCGCGGCGGCAGCGCCACCTCAGCTTGCTCAAGCCCCGCTCGTCCAGCAGTTGTTCGGCCATTTCCCTATACCGCGCGACGTACCATCAATTCCTTGATTTTGCCAATTGCGATCGTTGGATTCAGTCCCTTGGGGCACACATCCACACAGTTCATGATGGTGTGGCAACGGAAGAGCCTATACGGGTCTTCCAGGTTGTCCAGCCGTTGCGCAGCCGCCTCGTCGCGGCTGTCGGCCAGAAAGCGATAGGCCTGCAGCAGGCCGGCCGGACCAACGAACTTGTCCGGATTCCACCAGAAACTGGGGCAGCTGGTCGAGCAGCTGGCGCACAGGATGCATTCATACAGGCCGTCGAGCTCTTCGCGTTCCTCGGGCGACTGTAGCCGTTCCTTCTCGGGTGGCACATTGTCATTGATCAAGTAAGGCTTGATCGAGTGGTATTGCTTGAAGAACTGCGTCATGTCCACGATCAGATCGCGGATTACCGGCAGACCCGGCAAGGGCTTGAGCTTGATGACGCCCGGCAGTGTCAGCATGTTGGTCAGACACGCCAGGCCGTTCTTGCCGTTGATGTTCATCGCATCCGAGCCGCAAACGCCTTCGCGGCACGAGCGCCGGAACGACAGCGTAGGGTCCTGAGCCTTGAGCTTGCCCAGAGCGTCCAGCAGCATGCGTTCGTGGCCGTCGAGCTCGATCTCGATGGTCTGCATGTACGGTTTGGCGTCCTTGTCCGGGTCGTAACGGTAGATCTGGAAAGTGCGTTTTTGCATGATGGCTTTCGAAAATCAGAAGGTGCGCACTTTTGGCGGAACCGATTCCACCGTCAGGGGCTTGAGTTTGACCGGTTTGTAGGTCAGGCTATTGCTCTTGCTGTGCCACAGCGTGTGCTTCATCCAGTTGGCGTCGTCGCGGCCCAGAGGCGCTACCGGGTCGTCCGCCAGGCGCTCATACTCATTGACGGTGTGGGCGCCGCGGCATTCCTTGCGGGCCGCCGCCGAAACGATGGTCGCCTGCGCGCACTCGATCAGGTTTTCGACTTCCAGCGCTTCGATGCGAGCGGTGTTGAATACCTTCGATTTATCCTTGAGGCCGATGGACTGAACGCGTTCGCGAATTGCCGCAATCTGCCGGACGCCCTGGTCCATCAGGGCCTGGGTACGGAACACCCCGGCGTGCTTCTGCATGCTTGTGCGCATGTCGTTGGCCACATCCTGGGCGTATTCGCCGGCGTCTGCGCTTTCCAGCCGGTTCAGTCGGGCCAGGGTCAGGTCGACGGCGTCTGCCGGCAATGGCTTGTGTTCCTTGTTCCTGTTGTTGAATTCGACGATGTGATTGCCCGCCGCGCGGCCAAACACCAGCAGGTCCAGCAACGAATTGGTGCCCAGCCGATTCGCCCCGTGGACGCTGACGCATGAACACTCACCCACGGCGTACAGGCCGTTGACCACAGCGTCATTCACGCCGCCCTGTTGCACGACGACCTGGCCGTTGATGTTGGTCGGAATGCCGCCCATCTGGTAGTGGATGGTGGGCACCACCGGGATCGGCTCGCGGGTGATGTTGACATTGGCGAAATTCACGCCGATCTCGTAAACCGAGGGCAGGCGCTTGTGGATGGTCTCGGCCCCCAGGTGGTCGAGCTTGAGCAGGATGTAATCCTTGTTGGGACCGCAACCGCGTCCTTCCTTGATCTCCTGGTCCATGCACCGGGACACGAAATCGCGCGGCGCGAGGTCTTTCAGGGTGGGCGCGTAGCGCTCCATGAAGCGTTCGCCGTTGCTGTTGAGCAGGATGGCGCCTTCGCCGCGGCAGCCTTCGGTCAGCAGCACACCGGCGCCGGCCACGCCGGTGGGGTGGAACTGCCAGAACTCCATGTCCTCCAGCGGAATGCCGGCGCGTGCGGCCATTCC
>JANYAN010000320.1 GCA_025361305.1 Burkholderiales bacterium | reverse complement strand
CTCCTGATCAGATAGACCCACGCTGCAGACTGTGGGCCCAGCCCCGGCACGTCGCCTGCCTCGGCCGATAGCTCGGTTGCCAATTGATAGAGCCCGCGCACCTCGAGTGCAAACCAGGCAGCGCGCAGTGCACCAACGGCCAACGCTGCATCGCCCATTGCTGCCGCGCGGCGACATGCGGTGATCAGGTTCTCCAGTTCGGCACAACGATTGACTGTTGCCCCATCCTCGTCGAGTCCGGCGAAATAAGCGGCATGCCGCAGCCGGGCGCTTCCCATCGCATCGCCCGCCTCCAGCAACCGTTCGGCCGCGTACTCCCTGATACTTATCAACATCGAGAAACGCCCCTGGCTCCCGGGAACAAGCAGCGATTTGCGCACCAGTGAAGTCAGCAGATCGACCACCCAGGGCGCGTCATCCATGTCGCTGAGATCAAGCACGGCTTCCGCGGCTGGCAGCGCGAAACTGCCTTCGAATACGGACAACTGCGACAACGCCGCCTTTTCCGGAGCATTCAGCAGATCCCACGACCAGTCGATGGCGGCGCGCAGCGTTGCCTGACGATCCGTCCGCCCGCCGACCGACCGCAGCAACTTGAAGCGTTCTTTCATCCGCTGCAACAGCAATGTTGGCGTCATGACACCGATGCGCGCGGCACACAGCTCGATGGCAAGTGGCAGTCCGTCCAGCGCCTTGACCAGCGGCCCGATGGCCCCGCGGTCTTCGGCCGAAAGGCGCAGCCCGCTATGCGCGGCCGCAGCACGGCTCAGGAACAGCGCCTGCGCGTCGTCATCCGGCAGGGGCGCCAGTGCCAGGACATGCTCGCCAACGATGCCCAGCGTTTCCCTTGTGGTCACCAGGAAACGCGCCCGCGGCGCCGCCTCCAGCCATCGACCCAGTGTCTCTTCGGCACTGCGCGCAACTTGCTCAAAGTTGTCCAGGACGATCAGGCACTGGTCGCGGCCGGCGATGGCGCTTCCCAGTTGCGCGATCGGTTCACTCTTGCCCAAGGGCACGTTGAGCGCCGCCGCCACTGCCGTCACAACGCCGTCGACATCGCGCGCCTGCGCCAGATCGCAAAACCAGCAACCATCCGGAAATTCACCCAGCCAGGCCCAGGCAAATCGCTTCACCAGACGGGTCTTGCCGGCCCCGCCAATGCCAATGACCGACACAAGGCGTGCACCGGTATCGAAGTAAAGCGCCAGTTCCCGCAGAGTCTGCTGCCGGCCGAAGAACGCATCGCGCTCGGCCGGGAGCCCATGGCGGATTTCACGTGCGGGCAGCCACAAGTCGTTCTTCGCCACGACGCGGTAGACCTTGTCTGAATCGGGCGGCGGCGCAAACGGTGCGCTGTCATCGCCAATCTCGAACAGCTCCACCGGGTCGCCCAGCCCCTTCAGGCGCCAATGACCATGGGATTGGACCCGCAGCGGCGATGGACTGAGCTGAGCGCGGGCTTCGGCTGTCAGCAGTGTCTGGCCGGCCTGGGCAATTGACATCACACGTGCGGCCAGGGGCTTGGAGATGCCTTCCAGTTCGAAGTGCTTGGCGCCTCGCCCAACGTCGTGGGCGCTGTTCTGCCGCACGATGACCTTTCCAAAGTGAACCCCGGCGCGAGCGCGCAGCGGGTGGGGCAGCGCCGCCAGGCCGCGGTGATACTCGGCGGCGTAACGCACCGCGTCGTCCGTCGACTCGAAGAGCAATAGAAAGCCATCGGTGCGGTCGAACTCGCGCCCCCGCCAGGTTCGCAAAAGGTCGCGTGCGAGACGATCGTGCGCAGCCCAAAGCGCCTCCATCGCAACATCGCCGATCTTTTCAGTGATCAGCGTGCTGTCGACGACGTCGGTCAGCAGGAGCGTCTGCGTCTGTTCGTCCATCAAGGGAAGACTGTAATCGCGATCGAAAGGCGGGCCAAGGGCGAGTTGCGGTACGTCTCAATATGGCGTTGACCGGGTCCGGGACGCGGGATATTATTCCAAGCGGCTCAACAACACGAGGAGAAGACATGGCCCGCAAAACAAAAAGCAAACTAACGCGGCTCGGGCTTGCGCTTTTGGCAAGTTGCTGCAGCCTTCTGATCGCCAGTTGTGCGGGTCAAGAGCCAGCCAAGGGCGTGGACCCAGTGAAAGGTGAAGGCCGTCCCCCTCCTGGGTGTAACAACCAGGCGACCTGCTTTGTCGATGTGTTGGTGCTGTCGTGCAAGAGTATTTCAGCGTTCCCCGATCCGATCCCGGTTCCCCCACACCTTAGCGAGATCGTGTGGACGATTGGCTCCGTAGATGGCCCATACCACTTTCCGCAAGGCGGCATTACTATCAAAAAACCACCAAGTGGGTCAGGTATTGCGCCGCCTCCCGGCCCCATTGGAAATCCAGCCCTGAAGTTCGGCATGCACGACGATCACTCCGTACGAGGCACGATCACGTACTCGATTACCTTGATAAAGGACTCCACTGGGGAACCGTGTACGGTTGACCCCTTGATCAACAACCAGTAACCAGGTCGGCACATGCTGGCGCCGCCGGCGCGGCGCCAGGTACCAGCAACACAGGGATCGGGCAACCGCGGGACACCGATTCCGCGTCGCTGCCGTGGACCAGCCTGTCCACGGCCACGCCGGGCTTGCCGCGGCACATCGGGCGGCTTTTACACCCCAGCGCAGGTCGATAGCCCGCGATCGGCGCTCAATCAGGGCCTGGCTTGCCGCTTCAGCCAGCGCATGACGCTGCCCACTACCGGGAGTTTTTCGTACACTTCTTCGGCCGCGTCCCAGTAGTCCCGGTGC
>JANYAN010000418.1 GCA_025361305.1 Burkholderiales bacterium | reverse complement strand
CCTCGCCGCTTTCGGCGTCGAAGTGGCGCTTGAACCAGCGTTGCGGCTTGAACGCCTTGTAGACCAACAGTTGCTCGCCGACAATCCGTTGCGCATTCATGGCAAAACCATACTGGTAGCGCACGCCATCGAGGATGAAGGTGACCTCGAACTCGGTTGGCAGACTGCCCGATGTGGCATCCAACTTGAAGGGCTGGAGTCGGTCAAAGGTCTGGCCCGGCTGCAGGGCCGCCGACTCCAGCACGACGCCACGCATGTACTGGAGAGCCTTAATAAGGTTGGACTTACCGCTGGCGTTGGCACCGTACACGACCGCGCTCTTGAGCAAGTGCGGAGCCGCCTTCAAGACGGTGTCTAGGGCATGGGTGTCCAGCAAGGTCTTGTCAGTGGATGCAACCAAGCTGAGCACCTGCTCGTCGCGCAGGCTGCGGAAGTTCTTGATGCGGAACTCGACCAGCATTGCATCCACCTGTGAAATGAAAATATATCGATATTATGCTCCAAAGACGCAAATTATCAAATTATTTTCCATAGACCGCCTCACGTACCCAACGCCGTACACTGAAGCGAATACTGGCGAATCAAGCCGAGAGGAGACACGATGATGCGCTGGCTACTGAAAGCAGGCGTCGGATTGCTGGCCATCCTGCTGATGCTGATCGTGGTCGTGCTGGTCAACACCTTGCGACTGCCTGATTTGCCCAATGCCGGCGCAAAGCAGAGCCCTCCTCCGGCAGGCCTCGATGCCGCGGCCAAACGCCTTTCGGCGGCAGTGCAGATCAAGACCGTCTCTTACGCGCCGGGCAGCCCCTCGGCCGAGAACAATTTCCCGGCCCTGCACACGCTGCTGGAAACCAGCTTTCCGCTGGTACACGCCAACTTGAAGCGCGAAGTGGTCGGCGGCTCCAGCCTGCTCTATACATGGCTGGGCAGCGATCCGTCGCTGCCGCCTGTCCTGCTGACGGCTCACCTCGATGTGGTTCCTGTCGAACCCGGCACCGAAGGCAAATGGACGCAGCCGCCGTTCTCGGGCGCTATTGCGGACGGCTTTGTCTGGGGCCGCGGCACGATGGACATGAAGCACATGGTGATGGCGACGCTGGAAGGTGTAGAGCGCCAGCTGGCCGAGGGCGCCAAGCCCAAGCGAACGGTGCTGCTGGCGTTCGGGCACGACGAGGAAATCGGCGGTGCCAATGGGGCCAAGGCGATCGTCGCGCTGCTGGAACAGCGCAAGGTACGGGCCGAGTTCTCGCTGGACGAAGGCTCTGCCCTTCTTCTTGAGGGCGTCATTCCGGGGGTCACCCGCTCGATTGCACAGATCGGCTTGTCCGAAAAGGGTGGCATGACATTGCTGCTCAGGGCCAAGGCCAAGGGCGGACACTCTTCGATGCCTCCGGCGCAAACGGCGGTCGGCAAGATCGGCCGGGCTGTCTCGCGCCTGGAAGCCAACCAGATGCCCGCCTCGCTCGACGGGCCGGGTGGTGAGGGTTTGCGCGCCATCGCGCCCACACTTTCCTTCGGCCCCCGCGTTGCCCTGGCCAATGCATGGCTGTTCGGGCCTATTCTGATGCGCCAGCTCTCGGCGTCATCGGTCACCAATGCCGTGATTCGGACCACCACCGCGCCAACCATCATCGAAGGCGGCGTCAAGGAAAACGTGCTGCCATCAGAAGCAACGGCTGTGGTCAATTTCCGCCTTGCGCCGGGCGACACGGTGGCGCAGGTCAAGGCGCATGTGGCGCAAGCCATCAACGATCCCGATGTGACGATTTCAGACTATCGGGGTGCCGGCGTCGAAGCCACGCCGGTTGCCGACGCGAACGGGCCGGGCTACAAGTTGATTGCGGATGCGATACGCACTATTGCGCCGGAGGCAGTCATCGCGCCAGGCCTGGTGGTCACCGGCACCGATAGCAGGCACTACAGCCGCGTCAGCGCCGCAGCCTATCGCTTCGCGCCTATGCGCCTGGCGGCCACCGACATCGGCCGCATCCACGGAACCGACGAGCGAATCAGCATCGCCAACTACGGCGAGTTGATTTCGTTCTACGTTGCCCTGGTGCGATCCGCGGCGATGCAATGACCCTATCGGCTCAGCGGACTGGGCCCGGTGGCACCGCAGGAACCATGCGCCACGGCTCTGCACATTGCGCCACGTAGGGGTAGTAAGCCCGGGCGGAATCGCAGTAGTACCAGTTGGCCGCGGCCGGCGCGGCAGAGGGCGCCGCAGCCACATTGGCCTGGGGCGCGACACCCGGATCGACAATGACCGTCGGCTGGCCGTAGGGGTAGTAATAGCCGGGATACGGCGCGTACAGGTACGGGTTGGCAAGGTAGGCCACCCCCAGACCGAGGCCCAGACCCAGGCCCCACCACCCGTAGCCGCCCCGGTAGTGCGAATACCCGCCATGCCCGCCGCCATAGTGCCCGCGGGTTTGCGCGTCTGCGGCCAGCGGAACGGCTGCCGCGATCATCATGACGGCGGGAAGCAGAAAGCGTCTTGCTGTGTTGAGGTTCATCGTTTCCTCCTGAAGGAGCCAAAAAGGCCGTCCACGCAGTAACCGCCCACATCGGGCCTGATTT
>JANYAN010000311.1 GCA_025361305.1 Burkholderiales bacterium | reverse complement strand
AGCGCTCAGGGCCGTCAGCACTGCCGCCGCGAAGCCCCACGTGGCCAATTCGCTCCAAGGCCGGCCGGCCATGGCGGCCTGCCAGAACGGGCCATTGCCCGCCGTCATCAGCCACACGGCGCAAGCCAGCACCAGGGTTTCGACGTGAAGGGTGGGCCGCGCCAGTCTCATCCGCGCCGATCATGGCCTGCGCACACTTAAACAGGCCTTAAGCGGCCGGATTCGGCCGACCTGCAAAAGAAAGTTAAAATACAAGGCTTTGCACGGTTTGCGATTTTCCTCGCCCGCCTGTGCGCGCACCCCGCCGCAGCGGCCGCATTCGACCCGAAGCACCACGCGGCCTACTTCAAGCCACTATCGCCATGAAAATCGCTCAAGAAATCCGCGCCGGCAACGTCATCATGCACGGCAAGGACCCGATGGTCGTCCTCAAGACCGAATATGCCCGTGGCGGGCGCAATGCCGCTACCGTCCGGATGAAGCTCAAGAGCCTGCTGAACAACTTCGGCACCGAAGTGGTATTCAAGGCCGACGACAAGATGGACCAGGTCGTGCTGGACAAGAAGGACTGCACCTACTCGTACTTCGCGGATCCGATGTACGTGTTCATGGATGCCGACTACAACCAGTATGAAGTCGAGAAAGAAAACATGGGCGACGCCCTGAACTACCTCGAAGACGGCATGCCGGCCGAGGTCGTGTTTTATGAAGGCAAGGCGCTGTCAGTCGAGTTGCCTACCAGCCTCGAGCGCGAGATCACCTGGACCGAGCCGGCCGTCAAGGGCGATACCTCGGGCAAGGTACTCAAGCCAGCCAAGATTGCCACTGGCTTCGAAATCGGCGTGCCGATCTTCGTGGCCCAGGGCGACAAGGTCGAGATCGACACCCGGACCGGCGAATACCGCAAGCGCGTCTGAGCCGGCTCGTGGCCGCCCGCCGCACCTGAAAATCCGCGTCCGGCCCCGTGCCTTCGGGCCCTTCCCATGGACTTCGACTTAGACCGGATCGCCGTCCCGTTCCGCATGCAGCCGGGCCTGGCGCGGCTGGTTCCCGGTTCGCGCCAACTGACACCATTGGATGGCGGCAGCCGGCTTCATGCCGAGAAGCTGGCGGTGCTGCGCGCGGGTGCCTCGCGGCACACCGCTGCGCAGTTCGATCCCGAACCGGCTCTGCGGGCGATTGCACTGCGTGGCACGGTCGAACCCGGGCAAGCGCTCGAACTGGCATTCGAGGAAGACCTCGCGGTACTCAACGGCGACGACGGCACATTGTCCTGGCTGTGCGTTTGCGTCCCCTCCCACTGGGCCCCCGAAGACAAGCTGGGCCTGCCTTTCACGGCCGTGCACGCACCGGTAGCAGACAACGCCGCACTGCTCGCCGCCGCCCCGCGACTGGTGCAACTGGTGACGGCCGGCGATTGCTGGGAGCGCTTCGTCTGGACCATTACGCCGTCAGGCCGGTACGACCAGCATCCCGGGCGTCATGCGCGCGCCCCGTGGAGCGCTGCAGATGACGCGCAGGCCTTTGTTCAGGCCTGTTTCCTGCGGGCCGAGCGACAGACGTTTTTCCCGGTCGGACAGGGCACGCGCCAGGCGGTCTTTACGATCCGTGTGATGCTGCAGCCGCTGGTCGATGCAATTCAGACGCCGCTGCAGGCCACTCGCCTGCGGGATAGCCTGGCGTCGATGTCGGACGCCGTGCTGGCCTACAAGAACCTGGCCATGGCGCGCGAACCCCTGTTGCGCTGGCTCGGCACCAAGACCTGACGCGGCACTGCGGTCAGTGCAGTCGGCGATAGACCAGCACTGCCAGCATCAGCCCGACGACGAGGACGACACTGGCCAGGGCCAGCCAAAGGACATACCCGCTGGCCAGGGAGGACCTTCTTGGTGCTGCGACGCCGCCCGGCCCGGGAAACGGCGTCGTGCCCGGCAGCAGTCCAATGAACTCGCGGCCAGCCGAAGCCGAAGACATCTCCAGCACAAGCCGCTGCCCGGTGCCCTCCGGGCCCGGTGGCCGCAGCCACAACTCGACTTGCGCGTCGGCGATCCGGGTATGGACAACGTCCTTGATCGGAATCTTGATGCGGCCGTCCTTCCAGCGCAATCCCTGGCGGAATCGCCCCGCGATGCGCAGAACCTCGGGCTGCACCCTGGCCTCGACATCGCCCTTGAAACGCGGGATCTCGAATCCGCTGCCGTCGACCTGGGCCACGCGGGCCGGAAACGTGGCGTGCGCGGCGGGAAAACTGCTGTCGCGCCCGGCAGTGGCATCTTCCCGCCCGCGCGTCTGGCCGATCAGCTGGGCCACCGTCGTTCGCGAGCCGTCGGCCGCGATCAGGAC
>JANYAN010000304.1 GCA_025361305.1 Burkholderiales bacterium | reverse complement strand
CCGCAGGTTTTCGTCGCCATTGCGCAGTCATGGCTCGACCGCGGTTGGCTCTGGCACGGGTCGCCCGAGTTGATCCGGCAACGGCTCAGGCTGACGGGTGCCATCGACGAACTGGGCGGGGAGCAACCGACAGTGATGTTTGCACCGCATTTCGTTGGCATGGACGCAGGATGGACTGCCTTGACCCAGCAGTTGCCGCGCCGCTTTACCGGCATCTATACCAACCAGAGCAACAAGGAGGTCGATGCGTGGGTGCTGGAGGGGCGCCGACGCTTCGATTCGGGCAAGCCGCTGGGGCGGGCTGACGGGGTCAAGGGCATCGTTTCCGCGTTGCGTGGTGGTGCCGCGCTGTACTTGCTGCCAGACATGAACTTCGGACCGGAGGAATCGATCTTCGTGCCGTTCTACGGTGTCCAGGCAGCGACCCTTCCGTCGCTTTCGAGGTTTGCCCGGCTTGGCCGGGCCAAGGTGGTGCCGGTGGTCACGCGGATGACGCGCGATGGCTACGAGACCCAGGTGCTGCCCGCATGGACCGGTTTTCCATCAGGAGACGTCGTGGCCGACACGGCGCTGATGAACCAGCGGCTGCAGACCTACATTGATGCCATGCCCGAGCAGTACTACTGGGTCCACAAGCGCTTCAAGAGCCGGCCAGCGGGCGAGCCCGGCGTTTACTGACGCAGGAAATGCCCGAGCCGGGCGGCCACGAAATCAGGCCGCTCGTGCACGATCCAGTGTGTCGCACCTTCCACCCTTTCCAATGTCAGCCGCGGGATGTAGGTGTCAAGGCCGTCGATCAATTCGGGTGGCAGGGCAACATCTTCCATGGCCCACAGCACAAGGGTCGCAAGCCCCACGGTGAGCATCTCATGCGGCAGCGTAATGGCCGCTGCCCCCGGGTCCTCCGGCCGTGGCGGACGCAGCGGTGAGGCCCGGTAGTAGTTGCAACCGCCGGTGAGGCCGTCCCCGGGTGCGGCACCGGCCAGTGGCCCATTCCAGACTTCACGATATCGGTCCCTGACCCGTTCAGTCAGCCAGGCCGGCGGCACGCTTTCCTTGCCGAAGAACGGCCACATCCGGGCGTAGTCATTCTCTGCCAGCAGCTTTTCCGCGTCCGGGCGAATCAGGAAGTTCATGTAGGCGCTGGCGGCCTGCTGGCGCGGATTGGACTTGAGCTCGCGCAGGAAGGTGCCCGGATGCGGTGAATTGATGATGGCCAGCCGGCGCGTCAGCTGCGGCAACTGGTTGGCCAGGCCCCAGGCGACAGCGCCCCCCCAGTCGTGGGCGACCAGGCATTCCAGCGGTGAACCCTCGGCCTGTATCAGGGCGGCGATGTCCTGCACCAGAAATTTGGCGCGGTAGGCGCCGACATCGGAGGGCGCGCTGGACCGCTCGTAGCCACGCAGGTTGGGCGCAATGCAGCGGTAGCCGCCGTGCTCGGGCTGGGCGAAATGCTCGAGCAATCGATCCCACACAAAGGCCGCTTCCGGGAAGCCATGCAGGAACACCAAGACCGGGCGTCCGCGCGCACCCGCGGCGCGGCAACTCAGCGTGATGCCGTGGGGGAGCGGCTGCTGGAACGTCTCGATCATGGCGCAGGTACCTCAGGATGGGCCCATTGCCAGAGCAGCAGGGCGGTCTCTTCGACACCCTGCTTCTTCAGGGCCGAGAACATCTTGACGGCACCACCACCAGCCTGCAGTCGCGCAATCGACAGCGCCTTTGCCGCCTCGCTGCGATTGAGCTTGTCGGCCTTGGTCAGCAGCACCAGAAATTTCAGGCCAGCCTCGACCCGTGGCCGAACCACCTCCAGCAGGATCTCATCGAGCTCGGTCAGGCCGTGGCGCGGATCACACAGCAGTACCACGCCACGCAAGCTTTCCCGCGTGACCAGGTAGTTGGCCATCACCTGCTGCCAGCGCAGCTTGTCCTGCTTGGGCACCGCTGCGTATCCATAGCCGGGCAGATCGGCCAGGACGGCGTCGGTCACGCCCTGCTTGCCCAGGGTAAAGAGATTGATGCTCTGGGTCCGGCCCGGTGTCTTGGAGGCGAACGCCAGCCGCTTTTGCTGGGTCAAGGTGTTGATGCACGTCGACTTGCCTGCGTTGGAACGGCCCACAAAGGCGATTTCGGGCACATCCAACGGCGGAAGAAATTCCAGTTTAGGTGCGGTGGTCAGAAACTTTGCCGTGTGAAGCCAGCCCATCGCGACGACTGCGGGATTTCTGGTTTGGACGGGTTGGCCCGAGGGCAAGGTCATGGGGAGGCTTTGAAATTACGGGGAAACCCGAGTGGGCATTGTAGAATCATGAGGTTTTGCGCCAATAAACCGAATTCCGATATGAAGTTGCTTGCTTGCCTGCTCATGGCTGCCTCATTGGCTGCTCCTGTCCTGTCTGCCTCTGCCGCTGAGGAAAAGCCTGCAGCCGCCCATGCGGCCGCACCGGCGCCATCCAAGCCCGACCTGGCCCAGGGTGAAGCCAAGTTCACCGCCGTCTGCGTTGCCTGCCACGGGGCCGAGGGCAATTCGGGAATCCCGGTCAATCCGAGGCTGGCGCAGCAACACCCGGAATACCTGGTCAAGCAGTTGCAGGAGTTCAAAGGCGGCAAGCGGGTGAACCCCATCATGCAGCCGATGGCCGCGCAATTGAGCGATGCGGACATCAAGAATGTTGCGGCCTACGTGGGCAGCAGGAAGGCCAAGCCGGGCTTCGCCAAGGACAAGGAGCTCGTGGCGCTGGGCGAACGCATCTATCGCGGCGGCATCGCGGACCGCCAGGTCCCCGCCTGCGCCGGCTGCCATAGCCCCAACGGCGCCGGCGTCCCGGCGCAATATCCGCGCCTGAGCGGCCAGCACGCCGACTACACGGGCGCCCAGCTGACCGGTTTTCGCGATGGCGTGCGCAAGAACAGTCCGCAGATGGCCCAGGTGGCTGCACGGCTCAACGACCGTGAAATCAAGGCAGTGGCCGATTACATTGCCGGGCTGCACTGATTCGGGGAACGCTTTGTAGGCAAGGCGAATCCTTGTAAGAATGGCCGGCGCTTCGAGACGAACGGCCACTTACAAGGAATTCGCATGCTGATCCAAACCGGCCGCGACGGCCTCAGCCAACCGGGCGCCAGCGAAATCACGCCCCGGGCGGTTTATGACAACCGCCGAAATGTCTTGAAGCTGATGGCCGGTGGCCTTGCCGGCCCGATGCTTGCGGCGTGGGCGGCGCGCGATGCCTTGGCCCAGGTTGCGCGTCCGGGGAAACTGGCGGCGCTTGCGTCAACGCGCTCTGCCGTGGCCGGTGCGGCGACCATGGAAAAGCTCACGGATTACAAGGACGCCACAAGCTACAACAACTTCTATGAGTTCGGCACCGACAAGGCTGACCCGGCCAACAACGCACACAGCCTGAAGACATCGCCCTGGACGGTCGAAGTGGAAGGCCTGGTCAGGAAGCCAGCCCGCTATGCGCTGGAAGACCTGCTCAAATTGAGTGCACAGGAAGATCGCATCTATCGCTTGCGCTGCGTCGAAGGCTGGTCCATGGTGATACCGTGGGTCGGCTATTCGCTGGCGCGGCTGATCGAGAAAGTTGAACCGCTGGGCAACGCCAAATTCGTCGAGTTCATCAGTCAGGCCGATCCCAGGACGATGCCGTTCGTCGGCTCGCGTGTACTTGACTGGCCGTACGTCGAAGCCCTGCGGCTGGACGAGGCCATGCACCCGCTGACGCTGCTGGCGTTCGGGATGTACGGCGAGGTGTTGCCCAACCAGAACGGCGCCCCGCTGCGGCTGGTCGTGCCCTGGAAATACGGTTTCAAGAGCGGCAAGAGCCTGGTGCGAATCCGTTTCACCGACCGCGAACCGCGCACGGCCTGGAACAAGGCCGCAGCCAGCGAGTACGGCTTTTATTCCAACGTCAATCCCGAGGTCGACCACCCGCGCTGGAGCCAGGCGACCGAGCGGCGAATCGGTGAGGACGGCCTGTTTGCAAAAAAGAGGAAGACGCTGATGTTCAACGGCTACGAGGCCCAGGTGGGCCAGCTGTACGCCGGAATGGACCTGAAGAAGAACTTCTGATGGGCGTGTCCCGGGTACTGCTGCACCCGGCTGCCAAGCCGCTTCTCTTTGCCGCTGCGCTGCTGCCCCTTGGCTGGCTCGTCTTCGGCGCCGCGACCGGCAACCTGGGCGCCAATCCCGCCGAGTACCTCATCCGTGCGACCGGTGACTGGACCCTGCGCTTCCTGTGCATCACGCTGGCCGTGACGCCGCTGCGCCTGATCACCGGCACGCCGGCGCTGGCCCGGTTTCGGCGCATGCTGGGATTGTTCGTCTACTTCTACGTCGTGCTGCACATGCTCAGCTACAGCGGCTTCGACATGGGCCTGGACCTGGCCGATATTGCCAGGGACATCGCCAAGCGCCCGTTCATCCTGGTGGGGTTCACGGGATTCGTGCTGCTCACGCCGCTGGCCTGCACGTCCTTCAATCGCGCGGTCAAGGCGCTCGGGGTGCGGCACTGGCAAGCCCTGCACCGGCTGGTGTACCTGATTGCCGGCCTTGCGATCCTGCACTTCTTCTGGATGCGCGCGGGCAAGCGCAATTTTGCGGAAGTTGCTGTCTATGCCGCGATCCTGGCCCTGTTGCTGGGCTGGCGGCTGGTGCGCTCGATCAGGGCAGGAGCTTCTCCATCCGCATCTGGTCGGCCGACTTTTCGCGTTCGCGGATAACGTGGGTGCGTGCACCATCGACCAGGACTTCCGCCGCCCGGCCGCGGGTGTTGTAGTTGCTCGCCATGCTCATGCAGTAAGCGCCGGCAGAAAGCACGGCCAGGAAATCGCCGGACTTGACTGATAGTTCTCGCTCGTGGCCGATCCAGTCGCCGCTTTCGCAAACCGGCCCGACCACTTCCCATGACCTCTTGTCGCAGTCGTTGACCACTGTCACTGTGACGGGAACGATGCCATGAAAAGCCTGGTACATCGCCGGGCGCGGCAGGTCGTTCATGGCGGCATCGACGATACAGAAATTCTTATTCTCGCCGGGCTTGAGATAGAGCACTTCGGTGACGCACACGCCGGCATTGCCAACCAGCGAACGCCCGGGCTCTATCAACAATTCGCGGTCCCCGAAACCGCGAGCGTCCAGCTTCTGTAACAGGCGCGCCCAGAGCGCATCCGCCGCAGGCGGCTCGTCGCCGTTGTAGGCGATTCCAAGTCCGCCGCCGAAGTCAATGTGCTGCAGGGGAATGCCGTGAGCCTCGATCGCTTCGACAAGGTCGAGTATCCGATCCATGGCGTCCAGGTAGGGTCCGTCTTCGGTGATCTGGGAGCCGATATGACAGTCGATGCCCACGACTTTCAAGCCGGGCAAAGCGGCGGCTCGCCGATAGGCCTCGAGCGTACGCTCCTGGGAGATTCCAAACTTGTTGCCCTTGAGTCCGGTCGAGATGTAGGGGTGTGTCTTAGGATCCACATCCGGGTTGACGCGAATACTGACTGGCGCGGTGCGACCAAGTGCCATTGCGACCTCGCTGAGCACTTCCAGCTCGGCCTCGCTCTCCACATTGAAGCAGGCGATGCCCAGTTCAAGCGCGCGACGCATTTCTGCTCGGGTCTTGCCCACACCAGAAAAGATCACGTCGCCCGCTTTGCCACCGGCAGCCAGCACCCGGTCGAGCTCGCCGCCCGAGACGATGTCGAAGCCGCATCCCGCGCGGGCAAACAACTGCAGCACAGCCAGCGAAGAGTTGGCCTTCATGGCGTAACAGATGCGGGCCCTGCGGCCGGCAAAGCCACGCTGGTAGGCCGCGAGCGCCGACAACATCGAAGCTCTGGAATAGACGAACAAGGGCGTGCCATGCTCTCGCGCCAGCGCGCCGAGTGCGGCCTGTTCGACGAACAGCTCGTTGTCCCGGTAGGCGATATGGGGCCGGCCAGGCAGAAGTACGGCGGTCATTGTTTGGGCAAGTTTTCAGTGCTGCCACTGGCTGCGGTCGCTGGTGCCGTGGCTCCGCTGGCAGCGCCAGGACGCAAGGTTTCGGGCAGGGTTGCGCGGCCTGCGGCCGCTTCGCCGGTGGGCAGGTAAAGTGGGCCTCGCTGGCCGCAGGCCGTGAAGGCGGCAACCACGACACCTGCAAGGACAATGCGCCTGAAATGGGGGCTGACTAGAATTTGAGAATCATCCGACATGGCGAAATTGTAATGACCGACCCCGAATTCATGGATTGTGCCGAGGCGCTGCTCGAACGGATTGAAGCGGACTGCGACCTCATCAATGAGCAGACTGACGCCGACGTTGACACCCAGCGGGTGGGGGGGATGGTCACTTTGACGTTTCGCAACGGCAGCCAGATCGTCGTCAACCTGCAGAAACCGCTGCATGAAATCTGGATGGCCGCACGCGCCGGTGGGTTCCACTACAGGTTCGATGGCAGCATCTGGCTCGATACCAAGGGCCAGGGCGAGTTCTTCGGCAACCTGAAGCGCTACGCCGGCGAGCAGGCGGGACAAGCCCTGGACTTCGGTGAACAGAGCTGAAGAGCTGTCCCACAAGACCTTCAGTTTCGGAACAGGTCAAGGATGCTCTTGCGGTCGTCCGACTGCGCTGGCCGTGACGGGGGCATGCCATCCGAGTTCAGCAGGCTCTTGTCTTCCGGCACGCCGGGATTGCCGGGCCGGGGCGGACTGCCTTCGACGGGTGCGGTGCCGGTCAGGCCCAGGCTGCTGACGCCGGCCGCGTGGGCATATTCTTCGTAGTACCACTCTCCGCCCACATTGACAACGCCCTCGGGTGCGCTGGGCTCCATCACCGGAACACCCTTGAGGGCTGTCTCCATGAATGTGATCCAGACAGGCAGGCTCAAGCCGCCACCGGTTTCCCGGTCGCCCAGCGAGCGCGGGGTGTCGTAACCCATCCAGACCACCGCCGCGATCGTTGGCTGGTAGCCCGCGAACCAGGTGTCGATCGAATCGTTGGTGGTGCCGGTCTTGCCGTACAGGTCGACCCGTTTGAGCGTGGCCTGGGCGCGGGCGGCGGTTCCGACGCGGGCAACTTCCTGCAGCAGGCGGCTCATCATGAAGGCGTTGCGCGCGTCCACCGCTCGCACCGACTCGTTGCGCAACGGCGGCTGGCTTTCCACAAGAGGTTTGCCCTTCTGGTCGGTGATCCGGGTGACCAGCCAGGGGTTGATGCGATAGCCGCCATTGGCGAACACCGAGTACGCGGTGGCCATCTGCATCGGGGTGACCGAGCCTGCGCCCAATGCCATTGTGAGATACGCCGGGTGCTTGTCGGCGTCGAAGCCGAAGCGGGTGATCCAGTCCTGCGCATTCTGTGCGCCGACGGCCTGCAGGATGCGGATCGAAACCATGTTCTTGGATTTCGCCAGGGCGGTGTGCAGGGGCATCGGACCCTCGAACTTGCCGTCGTAATTCTTTGGTTCCCAGGGCTGGCCGCCGGTGACACCGGCGTCGAAAAACAGCGGGGCATCGTTGACGACGGTCGAGGGCGTGAAGCCCCTCTCCAGTGCCGCCGAATAGATGAACGGCTTGAAGCTCGAACCCGGCTGGCGCCACGCCTGGGTGACGTGGTTGAACTTGTTCTTGTTGAAGTCGAAGCCCCCGACAAGGGCATGGATGGCACCGTCACGCGGATCTAGCGCGACGAACGCGCCCTCGACCTCAGGCAACTGCGTGATCTCCCAGGTGTTCTTGGGTGCCCGGGCCACACGAATGACCGCGCCGCGGCGGATCTTGATCTTCGGCGGCGCCTTGTCGGACAGACCGGATTGGGCAGGCCGCAGGCCGTCGCCTGTGATGACAACCTGTTCGCCGGTCTGGCGCACAGCCAGGATCTTCTTGGGGCTGGCTTCCAGAACCACGGCGGCCATGACATCGCCGTTGTCGGGATGGTCGGCAAGGGCATCGTCGATCGCGTCTTCGGCTTCCTTGGCGTCGGCGGGCAGTTCGACGAATTCCTCCGGCCCGCGATAAATCTGGCGCCGCTCGTAGTCCATGATGCCCTTGCGCAATGCCTTGTAGGCCGTTTCCTGCTCATTGGCCCTCACCGTGGTGAAGACGTTCAGGCCCCGCGTGTAGGTGTCGTCGCCGTACTGGGCATAAACCAGCTGGCGAACGGTTTCGGCAACGTATTCGGCGTGCACGCCGGTGTCCTCGCCTGGCGAGCGGACCTTCAGTTCCTGAGTCTTGGCTGCTGCGGCTTCGCTAGCGGTGATGAATCCGTTTTCCAGCATGCGGTCGATGATGTAGAGCTGCCGGGTACGTGCCCGGCCGGGATTGCTGATCGGGTTGTAGGCCGAAGGCGCCTTGGGCAGGCCGGCGAGCATCGCGGCCTCGGCGATGGTCAGGTCTTTCATCGGCTTGCCGAAGTAGGTCTCGGATGCCGCACCGAAGCCATAGGCCCGGTTGCCCAGGAAGATCTGGTTCATGTAGA
>JANYAN010000263.1 GCA_025361305.1 Burkholderiales bacterium | reverse complement strand
CCGGCCGAGTAACCCACGATCCAGGTGATGGTTTTGCTCGGGTACTTGTCCTGGGCCAGCGCGAAGCCTGGAGCCAGTGCGGCCGCACCAGCGGCTTGCAAGAGTGAGCGACGTTGCATCTGCACATTTCCTTTCTAAATTGGGTGTGCTCCGACACCGGAGCACACCCGAAACCCCGCGTTCAGGCGGGTACTCGTACAAGACAGGGCTATTCGCCGCCTCAGAAGCGGAAACGCAGGCCGATGCCCACTTCATTCTGGTTCAGGAAGCCAGCGGCGCTCTTCTGACGATAGCCGTCGGTCATCGTCAGGTGGTCGGCGGCCACGTAAACCTCTGTTTGTCGGTCAAAGTGGTAAATGCTCGACACATAGAAGGTCTTGCGCTTGCCGGTGGCGGTTGCTGCTACCGCGCTTGTGTCAGCGTAGGCGTTGAGCACGTTCGCCGAGGCGCCGGAGCCCGTAATGCCTGCGTGGTTGGCGCTCATCACCTGGTAGCCCAGCTGGTAGTCGATCTTGCTGCCTGCCGGCGCGATATTCGTGGACAACGTCCAGGCGTTGTCCGTCCGACGCCCTGCTGCTCCGCCGACGCCCTGATCAGCGGTGTAGTGGAAGTACCCTGCATTGGCGCGCACCATGCCGAACGTGTAGTTGCCGCCGATGGAGCTCGAGTTGTGCGTCAGTCCCGCCACATTGGCCGAGTTGACGAAGCCTGCCACATTGAACTGACCGCCGTTGTAAGCCAGCGCCGCCGACTTCGTGCTCCCTGTGGCGAACGAGCCAGCTACGCCACCAAACTGGTAGCCGAGACCCGCGACAAGCCCGTTGTTGAAGTCCTTCTTCCAGACCAAGCCACGGTCGTAGCGGGTGCCTGTGGCACTGCCCGCGTAGAAAATCATTTGCTTGAAATTGTTGGTATTGGTACCACCGCCTTCGTTCGTGCTGGCCTTGGCACTACCGTACGGGTCGAGATAGCCTGCCGCGAAGTCACGGCCCAGAGCGTTCTGGCGTCCGAAGCTCAGCTTGCCCAGCGCGTCGCTCTCGAACCCGGCCCAGGCGTCACGGCCGAACAAAATACCTGCCGCGTCTTCTTCGCCGGTGTTGGTGACGAATTCGCTCTCCAGGCGAAAGATCGCCTTAAGCCCGCCCGCGCCGAGCGCGTGCGATCCGGTGATCCCCCAGCGGCTACCGCTGAGCCAGGGGGCGTTGTGGTAGCTGGTACGTGAGTCGCCCGCGGCATTGACGTGGTTCACATTGCTCAGTGTGACGTCCAGCAGGCCGTAGACCGTAACCAAATTGGCACCGCTGCCGAAGGTGCGCCCCTGGCCGGCGGTTTCAGTCTCGGAAACAGTTGCCTGCGCGGCCGCGCGAGCTTGCGCGGCGGCCTGGGCCTGTACTTGGGCCAGCGCCGCCTGCGCCGCAGCGGCCGCTGCCTGGGCTCGCTCTGCCGCCTGTTGAGCCTGAGCCAGCGCCTGCTGCAATTGCTCGGTGGTCACCTGAGCGTGCGCGGTGCCTGCGATGGTTCCGGCCGCAATCGCGATCGCCGTGAGCATAAATTTTCCGTTAGCCATGGTGTCTCCAAATGAAGGGTGGTGCAGCGCCTGTGCTGCGTCGAGTCATGTCCTGGCCATCCCAATGCGGGGTTGCCGGGGACCGGACGCAATCTAGTGGCCAAACACTTTCAGATCGCTTTCGATTGATTTGCTTTCGCGACGGGCCGCGGCGCTGTCTCGCGGCAGCGACACGCTCTGCACACCGTCGAGCCATTGCGCCAGCCTGAAAGCTGCCCGAAAGCACGACTGAGCTAACATCAATAGGATATTCGTCCGCCAATACCTACATTCGAGCGAGGAGACAGCATGCGACGCATCCTCAGGGTGTTCGCTTTTATGCTCATATTCGGTTCGGCCTTCGCAGCGCAAGCTGGCGAGAAGACCGTGCTCATGGTCGGCGGCGTCGATAAGCAGATTTACCTTCCCGCCACGCTGGCAGAGCGGCTGGGCTACTTCACCGAGCAGGGGCTCGATGTCGAGCTCCTCAGCGAACCCTCCGGCGTCAGTGCAGCCGACGTGCTACTGACTGGCGCTGCCCAAGGGGTTATCGGTGCGTACGATCACACGATCGACCTGCAGGCCAAGGGCAAGTCGGTGCAATCCGTCGTGCAATTCACGATTGCCCCGGGCGAGGTCGAACTGGTCGCAGCGCGCCTGGCCGCCCAGATTCGGTCTCCGGCCGACTTTAAAGGGCGCAATCTAGGCGTGACGGGTCTGGGCTCGTCCACCAGCTTTCTGACGCAGTACCTGGCTGCACTGCATGACGTCAAGCCGACGGAGCTCTCGCTTGTTCCGGTTGGCAGCGGCCAGACGTTCATCGATGCCATGAAGCAGGGGCGCATTGACGCCGGGATGACCACGGAGCCCACTGCGTCGCGGCTGGTTGCGATGGGCCAGGCGGTGGTGCTGGTGGATCTACGCACGCCCGAGACCACGCAAAAGGCTCTTGGCGGCCTTTATCCGTTTGCGTGCCTCTACATGCAGACCGCGTGGCTCAACGTGCATCGCCCGCAAGCGCAGAAACTGGCGAACGCCCTGGTCAAGGCCTTGCAATACATCAATGCGCACAGCGCCGCTGAAATCGCCGCACAAGTGCCCGCCGACTACCTCGCCGGGAACAAGGCGTTGTACATCCAGTCGCTCGCCAACAGCAAGTCGATGTTCACGCCCGATGGCGCCATGCCCGCGACCGGCCCGGAAACAGTCTTGAAGGTATTGTCAACCGTGAACAGGCAGGTACGTGGCAAGGCCATCGACCTATCAAAGACCTACACGATGGAATTCGTCAGCGCGGCGCGGTGACGGCCGGAAACGTCACAGTCACCAGTAGCCCGCTGCCCTGAGTAGCTTGCCCCAATTCGACCCGGGCTCGGCTGCTGAGCGCGATCTCGCGCACAATCGGCAACCCAAGGCCGCAGCCGTCGGAGTTACCATCGTGCAAGCGATAGAAGCGCTCAAAAACCTTTTCCCGCTCGGTCTGCGGAATACCCGGCCCGTTGTCTTCGATCTGCAGGATGACCCCCTCGCCCTTCAATCGGGTGCGGGCGGTGACGATGCCACCGGACTGCGTATAACGCAAGGCGTTGTCCACAAGGTTGGCCACAAGTTCGAACAGCAGGTCCTGCGAGCCATGCACCACCATCTCGCCACCCGCGTCTTCGAATCCCAGGTCGATGCCACGCTGCTGGGCCAGTGGGGCCACAGACTCGAGGGCGCGTTTCGTTAGCGCCGCCAGGTCGACACGGGACCGCGGTGGCGGCCGGCTGGCACCCGCTTCGGCCATCGTGAATGTGAGCAGTTGCCGCACCAGGCGCACGCTGTGCTGGACACTTAATTGAATCGCCCGCAGGGTCTCCTCGCGCGCCGCAGACTCACCTTGCCGCAAGGCAAACACGACTTGTGTGTTCAGCAGCGTCAGTGGGGTACGCAGCTGATGCGAGGCGTCGGCAATGAAGCGGCTGTGCGCGGACATGTGGCGATCCAGGCGTTCAACATAATCGTTCAGCGCCAGCACCAACGGGCCGAGCTCGGTTGGCACGGCCCGGGTATCCAGTCGCGTCAACGATCCGGGGCTGCGCCCGAGCATTCTGTCGCGCAGATCGAGCAGCGGGCGCAGGCCACGGCGCATGCCGAACCACAACAAAAGCCCCACCAGCATCAATAGCGCCAGATGGCGCTGGACTGCGGTCCCCCAGATTTCCCGCGCGAGCTCGTCACGCCCTTCCAGCGTCTGCGCCACCTGGATCAGGATCGGCCCGCGCTCCGGCGCGGCCAGCAACGGCTGCGCGAAGCCGACAACATGGATGGCACGCTCGCGCAGGACGGAATCGAAAAACGTCGTCTCTTCGGCCAATAGCGGCCGCGGTGGCATGGCCAGGTCGTAGTAACCGGACAACAGCCGGCCCTGGCTGCTGGAAACCCGGTAAAACACCCTGTCCCGGCTCGGCGACGCGAACAGCTCAAGGGCCGCCGGCGGGATGACCACCTGCACGACGCCTTCTTCCAGATGAACCTGCTCTCCAATGACACGGGCTGCCCCCAGCAGCATCCGCTCCTGCACGATGGTGGCAGTTTCTCGGGCGCTGCGGTAGGTTACCAGCGCATCCAGCACCGCAACCAGCGCAAGCGGCACCAGCAGCCAAAAAAGCAGTTGCGAGCGCAGGCTCCTAAACGCCATGGTGCCTGAGAAGATACCCCAGGCCCCGCAACGTCATGATCGATGCATCACAGCCTTCCATCTTCTTGCGCAATCGGTGCACGTAGATCTCAATGGCGTCGGGCGACACATTGTCTTCGAACGTGAACAGGGTCTCGGCCAAAACCTGCTTGCTCACGGTCTGGCCCAGTTTCATCAATAGGGCTTCAAGCACTGCATGTTCCCGTGGCGTCAGTGAAAGTCCTTTGCCGGCAACGGAGAACTCGCGTGTATTGCTGTCGAACGACAGGTTGCCGCAACGCAGCACCGGGTTCTTGTGGTTGACCCGGCGCCTGAGCAGGACTCGGATGCGTGCTTCCAGTTCTTCGACATCGAAGGGCTTGGCGACATAGTCGTCCGCGCCGCCGTCGAGACCACCGACGCGGCCCTCGAGGGTATTGTGCGCGGTAAGGATCAGCACCGGCACATTGTCATCGCGTTTTCGTAGCCGCCGCAGAACCTCCTCACCACCCATGCGCGGCAACGCCAGGTCGAGAATTACAAGATCGTATATCTGGCTGCGCAATCGCTGGTGGGCATCCTCGCCATCGTAGGCGCACTCAACCACGTAGCGTTCGCGCTGAAGCGTGCGTGAAAGCCATTCGGCCAGCGGCCGGTTGTCTTCGACGAGCAGAATGCGCATACGCCCGTTCAGCCGTCCGCGCTGCTCATTCCGGATCGATCTTGGCGTCCTTGACGACCTTGGTCCACTTCACCGTTTCGCTCCTGATCAGCGCGGCGAACTGCTCCGGCGTGCCGCCGCCCATCTCGTTGCCCTGACTGAGCAGCATGTTCTTGACCTCG
>JANYAN010000255.1 GCA_025361305.1 Burkholderiales bacterium | reverse complement strand
CGGCAGCTCCGGCACCAACCCGTTTGCAGCGATCGCGGCCGGCGTGGCCTGCCTGTGGGGCCCGGCCCACGGAGGCGCCAACGAGGCGGCGCTGAACATGCTGCATGACATCCAGCGCAATGGCGGCGTCGACAAGATCGGCGAGTTCATCCGGCAAGTCAAGGACAAGAACTCCGGGATCAAGCTGATGGGGTTTGGCCACCGTGTGTACAAGAACTACGACCCGCGCGCCAAGCTGATGCAGGAAACCTGCAAGGAAGTCCTGGGCGAACTCGGCCTGGAAAACGATCCACTGTTCAAGCTGGCGATGGCGCTGGAGAAGATCGCCCTGGAAGACGAGTACTTCGTCTCGCGCAAGCTCTATCCCAACGTGGATTTCTATTCGGGCATTGTGCAGCGGGCCATCGGCATTCCGGTGCCGTTGTTCACCGCGATTTTTGCGCTGGCGCGCACCGTGGGCTGGATCGCCCAGCTCAACGAGATGATCGGTGACCCCGAGTACAAGATCGGCCGGCCACGCCAGCTGTTTACAGGCTCGACCAAGCGCGACGTGCCGCCGCTGGCCCAGCGCTAAGCCGCCGGCTCACCGCTCAAAGGGCCCGCACTGCGGGCCTTTTGCGTTGCATGGCCCATCGGGCAAGGCGGTCATCGCCATATACGATGGCGAGTACGTCGCTCATGGAGCAAAATTGCGCCATGCCATCGCCGTACGCGATGGCTAGACCACCTTGAAACCCTCTGAGCGCAACTTCTCTCGTCGGATCGATCTCACTTCGCTGCAACTTTTTGTGGCGGTGTGCGAACTCGGCAGCATCGGCAAGGCGGCCGAACGCGAATTCATCGCCGCCTCGGCGGTAAGCAAGCGGCTGTCGGACCTTGAAGCCACGCTCGAGACACCCCTGCTCTACCGCCACACACGCGGGGTCGACCTGACGCCCGCCGGCGAAAGTCTGCTGCACCACGCCCGCTCGGTATTGTTCAGCCTGGACAAGATGCAGGGCGAACTCTCTGAATACGCCGATGGCGTGCGCGGCCACGTGCGGATCCACGCCAGCATCTCAGCCATCGTGCAGTTTCTGCCCGAAGACCTGGGCTCCTTTGCTGCAGACCACCCGCAGGTGAAGATCGACCTTGAGGAACACCTGTCGACCGAGGTGACCCGCGCCGTTCAGGAGGGCGCGGCCGATCTGGGAATCTGCAATGTCGGCGTGCTGGTCAAGGGGCACGAGTTGCAGACCCAGGCTTACCGGCAGGACCAACTTGTGCTCATTGTGCCGCGCCGCCATCCCCTGTTGGCCCGGAAGGCCCTGGCCTTCGAAGACACGCTTGATTTCGACCATGTCGGCCTGCACTCCAACAGCTCGATCCACCTGGCAATGCGCGACGCCGCCGCCGCCAGCGGGCGCACGATCAAGCTGCGCATCCACGTCACAGGGCTGGACGCGATGTGCCGCATGATCCACAACGGTCTGGGCGTCGGGGTGATGCCGCGGCGCGCCTTCGAGCTGATGCATGGCGTGGGCGAACTCGACTGCGTCGCGCTCACCGACGTATGGGCAGTGCGCAACATCGCGCTTGTGGCCCGCGACTTCACGACGCTGCCGGTGACGGCCCGCTTGCTGGTCGATCACCTGAAGGCCCGCGCCATAGCGCCCGAGCCCGCCCTGGCCCACTAAAATTCGTTTCTCCACGGAAAGCAACAGCATGGCACGCACCCTCTACGACAAGATCTGGGACGAACATGTCGTCCACACCGAGGAGGATGGCACCGCCATTCTTTACATCGATCGCCATCTGGTGCATGAAGTCACCAGCCCTCAGGCTTTCGAGGGCTTGCGCCAGGCCGGGCGCAAGGTCTGGCGTATCAGCTCCATCGTCGCTACGGCCGACCACAACACCCCCACCACGGGTTGGGAACTGGGTTACGACGGCATCACAGACCCCATCAGCAAGGAACAGGTCGTCACGCTGGACCGCAATATCGAGGAGTTCGGTTCGGCAGCCTACTTTCCGTTTCTCTCCAAACGCCAGGGCATCGTACATGTGATTGGCCCGGAGCAAGGCGCCACGCTGCCTGGCATGACGGTGGTGTGCGGCGATTCGCACACGTCCACCCACGGCGCGTTCGGGGCACTGGCGCACGGCATCGGCACCAGCGAAGTCGAGCACGTGATGGCCACCCAGACCCTGCTGGCTAGGAAGGCAAGGAACCTGCTGGTGCGAGTCGAAGGCCGCCTGGCCCGCGGCGTCACCGCCAAGGACATTGTGCTGGCCATCATCGGGCGGATCGGGACGGCTGGCGGCACGGGTTATACGATCGAGTTCGCTGGCTCGGCCATCCGATCCCTGACCATGGAAGGCCGCATGACGGTGTGCAACATGGCGATTGAAGCCGGCGCGCGTGCGGGCCTGGTGGCGGCGGACGAGAAAACCATCGAATATGTGAAGGGCCGGCCACTGGCGCCCACCGGCCTCGAGTGGGATCTGGCCGTTGCTTACTGGAAGACGCTGCAGTCGGACCCGGACGCGAAATTCGACACCGTTGTCGAATTCGATGCGGCCCGGATCGTCCCACAGGTCACCTGGGGTACGTCGCCTGAAATGGTGTTGGGCGTGGACGGGCGGGTGCCGGATCCGGACAAGGAAAAGGATGCCAGCAAGCGCGACGCCATCGAGCGGGCGCTCACCTACATGGGCCTGACCCCTGGCAAGCCACTGAACGACATCTATGTCGACAAGGTATTCATCGGCTCGTGCACCAACAGC
>JANYAN010000238.1 GCA_025361305.1 Burkholderiales bacterium | reverse complement strand
GCGCATTTTTCAACGGTCCCTCGTTGCCCACTTCGTCAACCGCGTTTAGTTTGACACCCTCAGGGACGCTCAATCAAGGGGCCGGGGGATTCATGTGCCTGAGCGGCGTCGACAAGAACAAGATCATTCGGGTCACGAGTTCGACATCAAATATCAGTACGTGGCAGGAGGTGATCCAATGAGGGACTGCCGCCTGAAAGCAACAATGAGAGTGCCCCGATGAGTCAGAAAGATTTCGAGATCACCCGGTCATTCATGGTGGACAGTGTCTTTCACCAGGAGCCGAGGCCGACCGATACCAATCAGTCGGAAGATGCCGCCGCCCAGGCCACCGCAAAACGGCTGGGCATTCCCTACGTCGATCTGCGAAAGTGCGAGCTCCATCCCCAGATCATCAAGTTGATCAGCGAATCACAGGCCCGCCGCTTCAAGGCGCTGGTGCTCGAGGACACAGGCGACACCTACCTGGTGGGATTTGTCGATCCGTGGGACATGCGTGCGCAAGACGAAATCGCCGGTGTGCTCAAGCGACCTGTTGATGTGGCGGTGATCACGGCCGAGCAACTCACTGAGACTATCGAAAAGGTCTACCGCAAGACCGAGCAGATCGGCCAATTCGCCAGGGAAGTTGGCGCCGACGTCCAGTCGCAGGACAACGTAGTCGACCTGACAGCGCTGAGCGGCTCGCTTGAAGATGCGGAAGCGCCCATCGTCAAGTTGCTCCAGACCATCTTTGACGACGCGGCCCGCATCAATGCTTCCGACATTCATTTTGAACCCCAGGAAAAGAGCCTGATCGTCCGTTTCCGGATCGACGGCATTCTGCACGTCCAGGTTGAAACTGACCCACGCATAGCGTCGACACTGATCGTGCGCCTGAAGCTGATGGCGGGCCTGGACATTGCTGAGAGGCGGCTGCCCCAGGATGGGCGGATGAATATCAAGTCGGGCGATTCGCGGTTCGATGTTCGGATGTCCACGATGCCCACGCAGTTCGGCGAGTCGGTGGTGCTGCGGCTGTTAAGGCAGGATTCGGCGCGGCTGCAGCTGTCGCAGATCATGCCGCGTCGCGCGCGCAAGATGTTCGAGAAGGCGCTCTCCTCTCCGCATGGCATCGTGTTGGTCACGGGGCCGACAGGTAGCGGCAAGACGACCACGCTCTATGCCGCGATGGAGCAGTTGAATAAGCCTGAAGTAAAGATCCTTACTTGCGAAGACCCGGTGGAATACCGGCTGCCCGGCATCAACCAGGTGCAGATCAACGAGAAGATCGAGTTGACATTTGCGCGCGTGCTGCGGTCCTTCCTGCGGCAAGACCCTGACATCCTGCTGGTAGGCGAAATCCGGGACAACGAGACCGCCGACATCGCCTGCCGCGCGGCAATGACGGGCCACCTGGTGCTGTCCACGATTCACACCAATGACGCGGCGACGACGCCGCTGCGTCTGCTGGACATGAACGTGCCCGATTACCTGATCGCCGCCAGTTTGCTGGCCGTGGTTTCGCAGCGGCTGGTCCGGATTATTTGCGCTAACTGTGCGGTGCCGGCCGCCCCTCCGCCCGACCATCTGGAATGGTTCAAGCAGCGAGTGAATGAACAGGAACTGTCGCTGGCCAGGTTCCGGCGCGGCAGGGGCTGCGTGCGCTGCAACGGGGTGGGCTACTTCGGGCGCCGCGGCGTTTTCGAAGTGGTCGAGATGAACGCCGAACTGGCTGTGGCGATCCAGCACTCGGACCCGACCGGGTTCGAGCGTCTGGCACGCGAGCAGATCGGCATCTACACTATCGAGCGCAATGCCTACGAACTGGTACTGGCCGGCGAGACCACCATCGCTGAAGCGATGACGGTGGCCATTGGCGGCGATTCAATCTGAGGCGGAGGTGCCATGGAAATCTACGAATACCAGGGACGAAACCGGCGCGGCGAAAGCATGACCGGCACCGTCGAGTCGGCTAGTCCGCAGGCCGTTGCCACATGGCTGATGGAAACAGACATTTTCCCTGTCTCCATCAGGCCCCAGATAGCCGACTTCGAACAGCCCAAGTGGTTCACCGATTGGTCGGGCCAGGACAAGGTATCGGCAATCGACCTGCTGCTGTTCACCCGCCAGATGGCCAACATGGTGCGGGCCGGCCTGCAGATGATGGATGCGATCGAAGGCATCAGGAAAACGACGGCGAGCAAGCGGTTGGCCAGGGTGCTGCAGGCGGTGCGGGAAGACCTCGACCACGGCGTGGTGCTCAGCGGCGCATTTGCCCGCCACCCCAAGGTGTTCACTGACTACTACGTGAACATGGTTCGCGTCGGCGAGGGCACTGGAAGGCTGGAAGAGGCCTTCCAGAGCCTGTACAAACAGGTGGAGTTCGATCGGCAGATGCGGCAGAAGATCAAGTCGGCCATGCGCTACCCGACTTTCGTGCTGATAGCACTGAGTGTGGCGATGGTCATGCTGACCATCTTTGTCATTCCTTCGTTTGCCCGGACTTATGAAAATCTACACGCTGAACTGCCAGCCCTGAC
>JANYAN010000230.1 GCA_025361305.1 Burkholderiales bacterium | reverse complement strand
CAACCGCTAAGGTAGTTGCAGAAACAGTGACACCGAAGGCTGTTGAGATTGCTGTAGCAGCAAGGCTGAACGCAGCGGGTAAGGTGCCGGCAACAAGTACCGCAGTACCATTGATGAAAGCTAAGGTGCTTGCAACAATAGGTAATTGGGCAATACTAGTTACGATCGGAGCTAATGCTGGGAACACTATCAGTGCTTTAGCGAATACTAATGGGAAGGTAAGAGCCCAAAAGATGGCTGTTAGCGCAAGGCTTGTTGCAGCACCGAGGGTTGCAAACACGATGCCCAAGCGTGAATCTAAGGCAAGACCATATCTCCAAGCTTCTCTAGCACTCTTTTCAGGAGAGGTTACTATTGCACCGACCAGTGCCCAGATTCGAGCAATATGGTGGACTGTCGCACTTAAAATAAATATCAACGGGAATAATATCCCGGCAATTATTTTATTTCTAGTGTTTAGCGTGGTGTCATAATACATTGTAGGGAAAGAAGAAGCCGATAAACCATACCACCGTCCAGAAAATTGCAGTAATGCTTGTGGTAGAACCTCGGTCACTAGCTTAAGTACATTGCGAGCCAATCGGAAGGGAACTGCAGCAAGATGGAAGGCAGCGATGACTAATTTTACACCCGTTACTAAAAGAATAAAATTCCAAAATCTCTTTCCTTCGAAGGTGTAGTTTCTTGGATTTAACCACCAAACACGGGTATTTGAAAATCTATTCCCAATGGAATCGCGATTGTAGAGACTTTCCCAGCCACCTAAAACGTTTCTGAAGAACGCGCGCCAGTCGTACTGAGCTTTACCGTCTGCGTCAGTGTGAAAACGAGTCGGGAAACCTAAGAAGGTAAATAATGCATGCGCTCGGGTTGATGCGTGAAAGCGGTGTTTCTTACCCTTAGCATCGGTAAGAAGTGTCGAGGTTGATTCATATCCGTCAAATCCGATGGCTTTCCAGAAAGCACCTTTAAAGAGCTGAGTGAAGCTTTCGTCAGAAACGTAAGGTTTGACGACAGCTTCGTCCTTTGCTGCTGCATTCTGTGGAGCATTTATTAACTCTGGGTTGAGTATTTCCCTTGCTTTATTGAATTCAGCGACTGCCGGACTATTATCGCGTAATAGCTGAGGTGTTTGATAAAAAATATCAGTTAGTTTCGCTCTAAATTGCTGCTGAGAACTTTCTTTACTATAGATGTCGGTGGAAAGTAGTCGATTGAAGTGTGAAGTTAAACCTTCGTCATTTTGTCTTTCAATGATAGCGACCATATCAACGATGGCCTTATGTTGAGGTGATACTTTCACAAAGGCTTGCAGGAATCTTTGTCTTAACTGAGCGTCTTTGAGCTTGAGCGTGTTAAGGAAGATTTGATTAGAAATATCTTTTAATTCGTCTAGATCAACCTCAGGGGTAGTTAGGGTTGAAGATAAGCTACTTGACACATCATCCTCATTATCGAATTCAGATAAATTGTGAGCAACAGCCTTAGGCTTAGAGTCTTTTATGAGTCCGAATAATGCTGCCAGCACATTCTTATCCTCTTCAGACTTAACGTCTGCTTGTTGAATAGATCTTTGAATATCTTCAAGAGTTTCAAGGGCCTTGTCCATGTCTGCTCGGTCTTGTTTTTCTTTGCGCGATACTGCCAAGCGTTTTTGAGCCTCACGAACATTCTGCATATTCTCTTTTGCGCCAAGTGTAACAGAAGGGTGGATAAAAAACGGCTTTAGCCATGATGAGAAGCTTAGTTTTTCAACTAAGGGTCGTACTACTGGTGAATTTGACATTATCGTCTCCGGTGCGGTTAAAAAAATTGAGAGGATCATTTTACCCTGATTTTCATTAAAAGTAAAGCCTTAATCCGCTATGTAGTGTCATTTGGTGATGCTATAGCACAAGCCCTTGATTTTTCTGCTGCTAGTTTACGCTATGGACTAAATGAGTTCCAAGCTTGGCGGCGGGCCTATTAAATACAAATCTTACCATCATCCGCTTTGTCTTTTTGTTGGGATTGTTTTTTGCGCAAATCTTCATCGGCCAAGATCATTTGCAGGAGGGCTTTGAATTTTTCAGCGTTCATTTCGCCGACAACGCGATATTGTTTAAGCTCTCGGCAGTCGGGGCCGAAAAATAAAATCGTCGGTGGTGCGATAACGTCGAAATAGGTTTCTAGGGCTTTGTCGGTGGCGTCATTGTGGGTGACGTTGGCGCGTAGAAGGGTGAATTGGCTGAGTAATTTGGC
>JANYAN010000205.1 GCA_025361305.1 Burkholderiales bacterium | reverse complement strand
TCTAATTTTTGGCCGCGCAGGTTTTTGGGGTGGGGGGGTAGGAGGAAATATGGGACAACGTGGACCAGCGCCGAAGCCTGCCGAGCTCAAGGTGCTTGAAGGCGGCCGGGGTCATCGCCCGCTGAACCTTGACCAGACCTTTCGGCCCGAGGTCGGCGTGCCCGATGCGCCCAAGTGGCTGCTGAAGGAATCGCGCAAGGCCTGGAAGCGTCTCAGCGCCGAGCTGGTCTACTACAACCTGCTGAGCAAGGTCGATCGCGAAGCGCTGGCGCTGATGTGCCAGACGGTCGGCCGCATCGATCTGCTCGAGCGTGCCATCCTCGCCAAAATGAAGGTGACGCTGGCAGCCGCTGGTGACGGCGCCGCCTCCAACGCCGCGTTGCGCGCAGACGTCGAAGCCCTCGCCCTGGAAGCCGCGCTCACCGCCACCACCCCCAACGGCCTGCCCATCCAGTCCGCGCTGTACCAGATCCTGAACAAGGAGCAAAGCAAGCTCTCCAACTACCTGGCTGAATTCGGCCTCACCCCCGCGCAGCGCGCTCGGGTTACCACCGCCATCCGCCGCCAGGGCCAGCTGTTCCCCGTGCCCACCGACGGCGTCCCGGCCGACCCGGCCACGCCCGCCACCGGATTCGCAGGCTTCCCCGAAAACTGATGCGCCCCGACTACCTCGCACGAGTGCAGACGTATGCGCAGCGCGTCGCCGACGGCACTGAAACCGCCGGCCGCCTGGAGCGCCTCGCCTGCGAACGCTACCTGCGCGACGCCGCCCGCCAGGGCACCGACGCCTTCCCCTACATCATCGACGAGCGGCGCGGGAGCCGCGCCTGCCACTTCATCGAGCTGCTGCCCCACATCAAAGGAGAATGGGCCCGCCCCGTCTACGTCAACGGAAAGATGGAATACGCCAAGCTCCGCCTGGAAGACTGGCAACTTTTTTGTGACTATCAGATCTTCGCTTGGGTTCACAAAGACACCGGCCTGCGCCGCTTCCAGCGCACCTATGAAGAGATCGCGCGCAAGAACGCCAAAAGCACCCGCGCCGCCGCCCGGGCACTCTACCTGCTCACTGCAGACAACGAGCCAGGCAGCCACTGCTACAGCGCCGCCACCACCGGCGAACAAGCGCGCGAAGTCTTCGACGTGGCCCGCAACATGGCCCTGCGCGAAAGCGAATTCCGCGACCGCTTCGGCGTCACCGTCGGCAAGCACGACATCACCATCCCCGAGACAGCCAGCAGCTTCCGCCCGCTCAACGCCGAAGGCTCCACGCTCGACGGCCTGAACGTGCACTGCGCCATCGTCGACGAGCTGCACGCCCACAAGCGGCGCGACCTGTGGGACGTGATCGACTCCGCCACCGGCGCCCGCAGCCAGCCCATGCTGTGCGCCATCACCACCGCCGGCAGCGACCGCAGCGGCATCTGCTACGAGCTGCGCAGCCACACCATCAAGGTGCTCGAAGACGTGATCCAGGACGAGACCTGGTTCGGCATCATCTACACCATCGACAAGGACGACGACTGGCAAGACCCGGCCATCTGGCGCAAGGCCAACCCCAACCTGGGCATCAGCGTCAAGACGGCAGACATGCAGGCCGCCTGCAACCGCGCGCAAAGCAGCCCGAGCCAACAGGCCAACTTCCTGACCAAACGGATGAATGTGTGGGTCAGCAGTGACCAGGCCTTGTTCGACATGCGCGCCTGGATGCGCAACGCAGACGCCACGCTCACACTGGAGAAACTGGCCCACCTGCCGGCCTGCGCAGGGCTGGACCTGGCCAGCAAGATCGACATTGCCGCCGGCCCGCTGCTGTTCCACGACGCGGCGGCCGACAAATATTTCCTCATCACCCGGGGCCGTTTCTGGCTGCCCGAGCGCGCCGTGGAAGACGGCGCCAACAGCCAATACAGCGGCTGGGTGCGGGCGGGCTGGCTCTGCGCCACCGAAGGTGAAGTTACCGACTTCGACGCCATCGAAGACCGCTTGCGCCAAGACCAGCGCGACCTGCAAGACCTGCGCGAAGTCGGTTTCGACCCATGGCAGGCCACCCACCTGGCCAACCA
>JANYAN010000184.1 GCA_025361305.1 Burkholderiales bacterium | reverse complement strand
GGGCAGGACCCGCCTGCGCGGCTTCTGGCATTGGCTCAGGATCCGCTGGCCCTCGAAGCGAAGTCACCGGCGCGCGAGCTGCTATTGCGATGGGCCGCACACTACCTGATTCGGGGTTTGACCGATGGCAAACCGGACGATCCGGTGGCACGATTTCATCTTGGCAACGGTGCCCAGGTTGAGCGCCTGAACTGGGCTGCAGACCCTTCGCCAAAGGGGCTGAAGCAGTCGTGTGGACTGATGGTCAACTATCTGTACGACTTGCGGCGGCTTGACAGGCACCGGGATATGCTGATGAAGGGGAAGATACCCGCATCGCGCGCTGTTGAAACAATGATCGTGTGACAGGCATACCTAAAAGGAGACACAAGTGAACAAGATCAGTCGTCGAACCGTTCTGGGCGCGGCCGCCGCGCTGCCCGCCATGGGCTTCGCACCGGCGTGGGCACAAAGTGGCGCATTGAAAATATCGCACCAGTTTCCCGGTGGATCGATCAAAGAGGGCGACTTCCGCGATCGCCTGTGCCGCACGTTTGGCGCCGAGGTCGAAAAGCGCACCAAGGGCGCGCTCAAATTCGACATCTATCCGGGGGCGTCACTGGTCAAGACCAACTCGCAGTTTTCGGCCCTGCGCAAGGGCGCGCTCGACCTGTCGCTGGTGCCGATCTCCTACGCGGGCGGCGAACTGCCCGAGCTCAATATCGGGTTGATGCCGGGCCTGGTCACGTCCTATGAGCAAAGCGCCACCTGGAAGAACGCCGAAGTCGGCAAGGAGTTGAGCAGGTTCCTGCTCGACAAGGGCGTGGTCATGATCAGCTGGATCTGGCAGGCCGGCGGTGTCGCCTCGCGCGGCAAGCCGATCGTCGATCCCGAAGATGCCAAGGGCCTGAAGATCCGCGGCGGCTCGCGCGAGATGGATTTGATCCTGAAAGAAGCAGGCGCTGCCGTGGTGTCCATCCCTTCCAACGACATCTATGCGGCAATGCAGACCGGCGCGCTCGACGCTGCCATGACGTCGTCCACGTCGTTGATCTCGTTCCGCCTGGAAGAAGTCTCCAAGGCACTGACCACCGGCCGCGGCAAGGCCTACTGGTTCATGCTCGAGCCGCTGATGATGTCCAGGGCCATTTTCGACAAGTTGCCCAAGGATCAGCAGGCTGTCATCATAGCCGTTGGCGCCGAGATGGAGCAATATGCGCTTGCCGCCGCCAAGGAGGACGACAACGAAGTAGCCCGCGTCTACCAGAAGGCCGGCGCCAAGACAGCTGACCTGAATGAGGCTTCGATCAAGAAGTGGCAGGCCATTGCCCGCACGGCGGCCTGGAAGGATTACGGATCCAAGACCGAAACCTGCGCCAAGCTGCTCGCGCTGGCGGAAAAGACCCTGGCGTGATGCCCCGGCCGTTGCGTCCTTAAGCCTCACATGTCCGCTCCCTCCGCTGTGCCGCAGCGCGAGCCGGGCTTTGCCAACCCGCTGCTCGCGGGTCTGCAAGGCGCGCTCGCCAAACTCAACGGCTTGCTGATGTACCTGTCCGTGGTGGCACTGCTGCTGACCTCGGCCGTGCTGACGTATGCCGTCGTTGCCCGCTACTTCTTCAGGGCGCCCACCGACTGGCAGGACGAGGCCTCGGTCTTCATGCTGGTCGGCGCGACATTTCTCACCTCAGGCTACGTGCAGGCTGCGCGCGGCCACGTGGGCATCGAGGCGGTGGCCGGCTGGCTGCCGGCGCGTGTCAACAGGGTGAGGCTCGCGCTGATCGACGTGCTGTCATTGGCCTTTTGTGCCTTCTTCGCGTGGAAGTCGTGGACGCTGCTGCACGAGGCCTGGACCGACAACCAGACTACGACATCCACTTTCGCACCGCCGCTGTGGATCCCGTATGGCCTCATGGCTGCCGGCATGAGCATTCTGGTGCTGCAGCTGGCCATGCAGACGCTGTCCCATTTCGCCCGGCGGAAGGAGGCCGCATGAGCGATCTCGCCCTGGGGCTGATGTATGGCGGGGCCACGCTGCTGGTCATGTTTTCCGGCATGCCGATCGCGTTTGCGCTGGGCCTGGTGGCCACGGTGTTCATGTATCTCTTCATGCCCGCCGTGTCGCTCGATACGATCACGCAGAACGTGTACGAAGAAATGGCTTCGATCACGCTGTTGTCGATACCGCTGTTCATCCTGAAGGGCTCGGCCATCGGCCGGTCGCCCGCTGGTCAGGACCTGTATTCGGCCATCCATGCCTGGCTGCACAAGGTGCCTGGCGGACTGGGCATTGCCAACGTGTTCGCCTGCGCCTTGTTCGCGGCCATGGCCGGGTCGTCACCGGCAACCTGTTCGGCCATCGGCTCGGCCGGTATCCCGGAAATGCGCAAACGCGGCTACTCGCCGGGCTTTGCCGCCGGCATCATCGCTGCGGGCGGCACGCTGGGCATCTTGCTGCCGCCTTCGATCACCATGATCCTCTACGCCGTCGCTGCCGAACAGTCGCTGGGGCGGCTGTTTCTCGCCGGTATCGGTCCGGGCGTGCTGCTTGTTGCGCTGTTCGCGGGGTACGCCGTGTACCGCGCCCGCAAGGAGTACCGGATGGCGCTCGCGGTGTACGAAGGTGGCGGCGCCAAGTCGGCCTATCTGCACGGCGAGAGCTTCACGCTGGCGCAAAAAGTCGAGATGCTGCCGCGCGTCCTGCCATTCGTGATCCTGCTGATCGGTGTGATGGTGGCGCTGTACGGCGGCTATGCAACGCCCTCCGAGACGGCCGGGCTGGGCGCGCTGTTGGCACTGGCCCTGATCGCCGTGGTCTATGGCCTGTGGCGACCGCGAGACCTCTCACCGATTGTCAAGTCCACCATCCGCGAGTCCACCATGTTGATGATGATCATTGGCATGTCGCTGCTGTACTCCTATGTGATGAGCTACCTGCACATCAGCCAGTCTGCGGCGCAGTGGATCGTGGCAGCGCAGTTGTCGAAGTGGTTGCTGCTGGCGGTTTTGCTGCTGATGGTGGTGGTGCTGGGGTTCTTCTTGCCGCCCGTCTCGATCATCCTGATGACCGCGCCCATCATTCTGCCGCCGCTCAAGGCCGCGGGGTTCGACTTGATCTGGTTCGGCGTGGTCATGACCATCGTGATGGAAATGGGCCTGATCCATCCGCCCGTCGGCTTGAACATCTTCGTCATCAAGAACATTGCCCCCGACATCCCGCTGTCTGACGTGATCTGGGGCGTGCTGCCTTTCGTCGGCCTGATGTTTCTGGCCATCGTGCTGCTGTGCATCTTCCCGGGCATCGCCGTGGGCCTGCCCAATCTATTCATGGGGACCAAGTGAGGAATCAGAATCTCTTCGCCGCTCTGCGCGAATGCTTTCCGGCAGATCTGGACGCCGTCTCGGTGGAGACCGACAACGCTCTGGCGTATTCCTGGCGTGACCTGGAACGCGGCACGGCAATGCTGGCCAACCTCCTGGCTTCGCTCGGGCTGCCGGCGGGCGCGCGGGTGGCCGTGCAGGTGGAGAAGTCGGTCGAAGCCATGATGCTCTACCTGGCGACGCTGCGCGCCGGCTTTGTATTCCTGCCCCTGAACACCGCTTACCAGAGCGCAGAGATCGAATATTTCATCGGCAACGCCGAACCGGCCGTGGTGGTTTGCAGCCCGAAGAATTTCGGCTGGGTCAGCAAGATAGCCTTCAAGGCCGGCACGGGCAACGTGTTCACGCTGGGTGACGACCGCACCGGATCCCTGCTCGAGCGGGCCGCGCATTGCAGCGATCGGCACGAGGTGGCCGTCAATGCCCAGGACGATCTTGCGGCCATCCTCTACACCAGTGGCACGACGGGGCGCAGCAAGGGCGCGATGCTCAGCCATGGCAACCTGTTATCCAACGCCCGGGTGCTGAAGAACTACTGGGGCTGGACGCCTGGCGATGTCCTGATCCATGCCTTGCCCATTTTTCACGTGCATGGCCTGTTCGTGGCTATTCATGGGGCGCTGATCAACGGCAGCAAGATGATCTGGCTGGCCCGCTTCGACCCGAAGCGGGTGATCCGCAAGATGCCCGAGGCCACCGTCTTCATGGGCGTCCCCACGCTGTACGTGCGTATGCTCGCCGATCCCGCACTCGACAGGCACACAGCGCGCAACATGCGCCTGTTCATCGCGGGTTCAGCGCCACTGCTGATCGAAACCTTCAACGAGTGGCGCGAACGCACGGGGCACACGATCCTCGAGCGGTATGGCATGAGCGAGACGATCATGCTGACATCCAACCCGTATGACGCCAGCACCGGCGAGCGGCGCGGCGGCACCGTGGGTTTCCCGCTGCCCGGGGTCGGCCTGCGCGTGCGGGGCGACGAAGGCCAGGATCTGCCGACGGACCAGATCGGCAACATCCAGGTGCGCGGCCCGAACGTGTTCAAGGGCTACTGGCGCATGCCCGAGAAAACCAGTGAAGAATTTACCGACGACGGCTGGTTCAAGACCGGTGATGTCGGCAAGATCGATGGGCACGGATACGTGACCATTGTTGGCCGCAGCAAGGACCTGATCATCAGCGGCGGCTACAACGTCTACCCGGCCGAGATCGAGGGCTACATCAACGGCATACCCGGCGTGGCCGAAAGCGCACTGGTCGGCGTGCCGCACCCGGATTTTGGTGAAGTGGGGGTCGCAGTTGTGATCGCCAAACCAGGCGTGAAGCTGGACGGCAACGAGATCGTCGCGCGCCTGAAGTCGCAACTGGCCAACTTCAAGATTCCCAAACGGTGTTTCGTCGTCGACGAACTGCCGCGCAACACGATGGGCAAGGTGCAAAAGAACCTGCTGCGCGAGCAGCATCGGCAGCTGTTTTCCTGACCCAGCCCTAGCGCTTCCTCTTGGCCGGCAGTTTCCACCAGGGCAACATGGCGCGCAGCGACAGCACCTCGCCGCAGCGCCAGGGCTCGTAGCCGGGAAGGGCCGCGAGCCGGGCCTGCCAGTCGGCTGTTGCCAGCACATGGCGCAGCGCGAGGGTCGCAGGATGCTCGAGCGCCGTCTTGAGACATGCCAGGAAATACTGCTCGTGCACCAGCGGCAAGAAACCCAATTGGCGCGCCTGCGCGGCAGCGGCGATGCCAAGCCCGGCATCGGCAGAGCCCGACGCCACGGCCTGCGCGACGGCGGCATGTGAGGGCTCCTCGCGGTCGTAGCCGTCGAGTGCCGATGCGCCGATCTGTGCCTGCGCCAGCAACTGGTCCAGCAGAACGCGAGTGCCCGTACCCGCCGACCGGTTGATGAAGCGGGCCCGTTTGAGCGGAATATCCTGCAGTCCGGTCAGGCCCAGCGGATTACCACGCGCAACGATCAGGCCCTGGACACGGCGGGCGAAGCCGATGATCTTGTGCATGCCGGGCTTGAGCAGCGGCTGGTAGGTACGCTGGGCGACCGATCCCGCGGCAGCGTCGACCGGCGTGTGAAAGCCCGCCATGGTGCAACGGCCCTCGTTGAGCGCGCGGATGGCGTCCACGCTGCCGGTGAAGCGGATGTCCAGGTGCAGGCGGGCCTGGGCGGCGGCGTGCCCGCGCAGGGCGGCCAGCGCATCGTCGTGGCTGGCGTGCAGCGTCAGCACATGGGCACCTTCGTCGAAGGCCACCGCCATGGCGCGTTCCAGGTCGGCATGCAAGGCTTCGATCTGGGGCGCGAGGCGGGCCTGGGCCTGCCGCTCGGCCCAGAGCAGTTTGTCGCCCAGCTCGGTCAGTCGTGCCGGTTGACCCTTGTCCCAGACGATCAGCCGCTGCCCCAGTTCGGATTCCCAGCGCTTGAGTTCGCCCCAGACATGGCGATACGACAGGCCCAGGCCCTTGGCCGCCCCGTTGATCGAGCCATGCTCACGCACGGCGTTCAGCAGTTCCATCAACGGGTTGTGGATCAGGGCGCCAGGGTCCCGGCCAGCGCCCAGCGAATAGGAAAGTTCGACTTTATGCACGATGGCGGAGTATCCCGCAACGAGTCGGTGCTATGCACGCGCCTTCATAGCTCGCTAGTCCGCATGGCGTGATTGGCCACCGTCGGTAGCATCGACCGCGTATGGAGTCCTTTTCCGAAAGCGCCGCCACCGCGCTGGCGTTGATCCTCGGTCGCGACCCGGTGTTGCTCGCGATCGTGGGCCGGTCGCTGACGGTAAGCGCTTCAGCGTGCATGCTGGCTTGCAGCCTTGGGCTGGCGCTGGGCGCCTGGCTCGGCGTTGCCCGGTTTGCCTGGCGCGGCGGGCTGCTCGCGCTGCTCAACACCTCGCTGGCCCTGCCTTCGGTGGTGGTCGGGCTGGTGGTCTACCTGCTGCTGTCGCGCTCCGGCCCGCTGGGCTTCCTCGGCTGGCTGTTCTCGGTCAAGGCGATGGTGCTGGCCCAGGCCGTTCTCGTCCTGCCGGTGGTGGCCGCGCTGACGCGGCAGGTCGTTGAAGACGCCGAACAGTTGCACGGCGAGCAATTGCGGTCGATGGGCGCGGGAACGGGACTGCGCGGACTGATGCTGGCGTGGGACGAGCGCTACGCGCTGCTCACGGTGCTGATTGCCTCGTTCGGCCGCGCCATCTCCGAAGTCGGGGCGGTGATGATCGTCGGCGGCAATATCGACGGATTCACGCGGGTCATGACCACCGCCATTGCGCTGGAAACCAGCAAGGGGGACTTGCCGCTCGCGCTGGCACTGGGTCTGGTGCTGTTGCTGGTGGTGCTTGGGCTCAATGCGGTGGTCTCGCTGATCACGCGCTGGCGCGGTGCCGTTCAGAACGCACCGCTGCTGACCGCAGGTGCCGGCGCATGAGCAGCCTGATGAAACTCCGGGCGGTGGATGTCCGATTTGGCGCGGTCACGGCGCTGTCAGATATCAACCTGAAGGTGGCGGCCGGGCAGCGGCTGGCGCTGATCGGCGCGAATGGGAGCGGCAAGAGCACTCTGCTGCGGGTGCTCAACGGTCTGGTCAAGCCGTCCAGCGGATCGGTGCTGCGTGACAGCTCCATGCGCCAGGCGATGATGTTTCAGCGCCCGCACATGCTGCGCGCCAGCGCACTGGCCAACGTCGCGCTGGCGCAATGGCTGCGCGGCGTGCCGTGGAACAAGGCGCGTGAGCAGGCGGTTCTGGCGCTCGGTCGCGTGGGACTGGGCGAATTGGCATTCCGCAATGCGCGCACCTTGTCTACCGGCCAGCAGCAGCGGCTGGCATTGGCTCGGGCCTGGAGCCTCAAGCCCGACGCGCTGCTGCTGGACGAGCCCACCGCCAACCTGGATCCGCATGCCAAGCGTGAAGTCGAGTCGCTGATGGCCGAGTTTGCGCAGGCCGGCATGACACTGGTCTTCGCCAGCCACAACCTGGGCCAGGTCAAGCGGCTGGCCACCCGGGTGATCTACCTGGAGCAAGGACGCATCCTGGCCGACCTGCCGGTGCGCGAGTTCTTCAATGGGCCCGCCCTGGCGCAGACCTCGCGCGAGGCGGAACTGTTTGTCAAGGGGGAAATGGCTTGAGGCTGCTGCGAATCCTGGTCCTGGTCCTGGCGGGTCACGCGGCTGCGCACGGGCAGGCGATTACCGTGGCGTCCACTACGTCGACCGAGCAATCGGGCCTGTTCGGCTACCTGCTCCCCGAGTTCAAGAAGGCGAGCGGCCTGGACGTCAAGGTTGTCGCACTGGGCACGGGACAGGCCATCGACATGGCGCGCCGCGGCGACGCCGATGTGCTGTTCGTGCATGACCCGGCGGCCGAGGAAAAGTTCGTTGCGGAAGGCGGGTCGGTCAAGCGCTACCTGGTGATGTACAACGATTTCGTGCTGGTGGGCCCGAAGAATGACCCCGCCGCTGTCCGCGGCAGGGACATCGGCGACGCGCTGAAGAAGATCTCGATGGCCAACGCAACATTCATCTCGCGCGGCGACAAGAGCGGTACCCACGCGGCCGAGCTGCGCTACTGGGCCCGGGTTGGGCTGGGCGACAGGAAAGGCTCCGGCTACAGAGAGTGCGGCTGCGGAATGGGCCCGGCGCTCAACATCGGCGCATCGGCCGGGGGCTATGTGCTGGCCGACCGCGGCACCTGGCTCAATTTCAAGAACCGCGCCAGCCTTGCCGTGCTGGTCGAAGGCGATACCCGCCTGTTCAACCAGTATGGCGTGATGGTCGTCAACCCGGCCCGGTCTGCGCACCTGAATACGCTCGACGGGCAGAAGTTCGTCGATTGGTTGATCTCGCCCGCGGGTCAGTCCGCCATTGCCGGCTACAAGATCAATGGCGAGCAGCTGTTTTTCCCGAACGCGTCGAAGTAAGCTCGTTACGTAACCAGCGCGGCTGACTTCACCTGAGCCCAAACCAGCTGACCGGGTGCCAGGCGCAGGTCGTGGGCGGCGCGGCTCGTGACGCGTGCGAGAAGGACTGCGTCGTCTGTGGCCGGTTCACCCTCCGGTCGGCAGGTCAGCCGGACCAGGGTCTGCGAGGGATGGGCGTCGGCGGCCATCGACTGAATGACGCACGGCAGGATATTCTGGATGCTGGTGCCCGTGGGCCGGCAGGTCGCAATGCTCACATCGCGTGCCAGCACCCGCATGCGCGCCCGGCTCCCCCGTGCCAGCCCGCTGTCGCGGACCCACAGCGAGCCGCCCGCAAACCCAAAGCGCATCAGGTGCCAGATTTCGTCGCGCTCCTGCACCGTGCCGTCCAGAAGTGCGCCCGCGTCGTCGCCCATGAGGGCGGGGTCATCCATGCGCGCCAGGGTGACCGCAGCCGGGCCCTGCGCGACCACACGGCCCTGCTCCAGCACCACCAGCGTGTCCGCCAACCG
>JANYAN010000154.1 GCA_025361305.1 Burkholderiales bacterium | reverse complement strand
TGCGATGAAGTAGCCTTGAGACATCAATTGCTGAAACCATCGATGCAAACGCGTCTTGTGCCTCGCGTGGTGGAGTGATGACAGGCATGAGCTTCACATCGCCTAGATTGATTCCACGCACTGCAACGCCCTTTGTACGCTTCTCCATCCAGCGCTGAAATCCTGGCGAGCGCAGACACTCGCGAACGAACAAGGTAGAAGCTTCGCGGAGTGCGAGGCGCGCCGAATCTTGGGTGATATTTGCTCCGTCGAGATCCATGGGAATCACTGCGAATCTACCGACGTGGCCTCGGATAGACATCAGCAGGTCTCCAGCGCGAAGCAATGACCGTCTATAAGAATTTGAGATTGCATAAGTCGTCTTTCGAATACCAGTCAGATCGACTCCTCCGGACTTCATGTCGGTAACTCGAACGTACTTCACGCCCACTTCTTGATCGGGTCCTGGCATCAGGATCCCATAGCTAATAGGCCGTTTAGAGTCGACGAGATCTATCAAGTGCTTGACCGGATACCCGCGCGGGTTCTCGATTGGGTCGCCGAAATGAGCGTGAAAAATCGACTGCGCCAGGCCATCCAGCTCGGCCAGCGCGGCGCGGCGCTTGGCGCGCAGGTCATCGGCCTTGTCGAGGATGGCGGCGATGCGACGTTGTTCGGAGAGGGGTGGGGCTGGGACGCTGATCTCTTTCAGGAACTTGAAGTGTCTGCTGTATCCCGCGTCGGGAATCGGGGCTTGACATAGGAAGTGATACGCGAATTTTGCGTCTAGCCTTGGAGCTGGCTTGAGCACCTTGATGCCGTCAGCGCCCATGGCGAACGGGAAGTCGACGAACTTCATCGCTTTCGTGTGATCGCCAAAGACGATCACTGGCAGATCGGCGCTGGAAAATCGAAAGCTGTCGTCATTAGTGTATCCGCCGATCAATTGCTGCCCCTGGTCAATCACAGGAAGCTCGCCCTGTTTCGAAAACTCGGATTGCGGCAACTTCTTGTTTCCGCCGGAAACATCGCTGAAAGCTTCAAGGAACGGCAGCCTGGCAAAGCTCACTTCAACATCCCCTCCAACTCCCGCATCCCCTCGGCAATCTCGCGCTCGATCTGCGCCAGCCGCTGGAGGATGACCTGCGGTGGCTCGTGCTCGACCGCCTCGTGCACCACTTCCTTGTAGCGATTGAGGCTGAGGTCGTAGCCGGTAGCGGCGATGTTGGCCTTGGGTACGCAAAAGCTCTGCGCGGTGCGGGCGCGGTTACGCTCGCTGCCGCTGCGTTCGGTCCAGCGCTGTAAAACATCGGGCAAGTTGTTACGAGCGTGCTCGTCGGCGTTCAAGTCCTTCACGAAGGGACCGAGCCTGTCGTCGGGCAGCAGCGAGTTGCGCTTGTCGTCCAGGCTCCAGCCATCGGCCTGCATGTCGTAGAACCACACCGTGTCAGTGCCGCCGACTCCGGTCTTGGTGAACAGCAGGATCGCCGTCGACACGCCGGCATAGGGGCGGAACACGCCCGAGGGCAGGCTGATCACGCCGTCGAGCTTGTGCTCCTCGACCAACATCCGCCGCAGCTCTTTGTGCGCCATGCTGGAACCGAACAACACGCCGTCGGGCACGATCACCGCGGCCCGGCCGCCGGTGCGCAGCAGGCGCAGGAACAGGGCGAGGAAGAGCAGCTCGGTCTTCTTGGTCTTGACGATGCTGAGCAGGTCCTTGGCCGTGCTCTCGTAGTCGAGCGACCCGGCAAAGGGCGGGTTGGCCAGGACCAGGCTGAACTTGCTGCTCTCGCCGGCGTGGTCCTGCGCCAACGAGTCGCGGTAGCGCACATCGGGCTGCTCTACGCCATGCAGCAAGAGGTTCATGCTGCCAATGCGCAGCATGGTGTTGTCGAAATCGTAGCCATGCAGCAGGCCGTTGTGGAAGTGTTCGCGGTCCTTCTTGCTCTGGAACAGTTTGGGGTGGAGCTGCCGCAGGTATTCCCCTGCCGCGACCAGGAAGCCGCAGGTGCCCGAGGCCGGGTCGCAGATCACGTCGTTTGGCTTGGGCTCGGTCAGCGCTACCATCAGCTTGATGATGTGGCGTGGCGTGCGGAACTGGCCATTGGTGCCGGCGGTCGCGATCTTGCCGAGCATGTACTCGTAGAGGTCACCCTTGGTGTCACGCTCGTCCATCGGGATCTTGTCGATCAGGTCGACCACCTTGGCCAGCAGGGCAGGGGTAGGGATGGTGAAGCGTGCATCCTTCATGTGCGCTGCGTAGCTGCTTCCCTCGACGCCGAGGTTGCGCAAGAAGGGGAAGACGTGGTCGGACACCCGCTCGTACATCTGCCGGGCTTCGAGGTCCTTGAACTTCTTCCAGCGCAGGCTCTCGTAGGGCAGGCCCTTGTCGGTCTTGCCCTTGGGGAAGACCAGCCGCTCGGGCTTGGTCCCCAGGTGTTCGGCCATCATCACGGCCTTGTCCTGGATCTCGTCGAGCCTGCGCAGGAACAGCAGGTAGGTAATCTGCTCGATCACTTCCAGGGGGTTGGAGATGCCGCCGGTCCAGAAGGCATTCCAGACGCTGTCGACTTGGCTGCGGATTTCACCGGTAAGCATGCGGATCCCTGGGCTGGCGGAGGCGGTCTGATGGTCGTGAACGGGCGGCCACCGCCAGAACCCGAGCGCTGACCCCATGGTAGCCGGGCTTGCTCAGGTTCCGACCGTCCCCTCGGAAAC
>JANYAN010000131.1 GCA_025361305.1 Burkholderiales bacterium | reverse complement strand
CCAACACTGGCGGGGCTTTCAAGCCGATTCAAGGTGCTGCGCCGCAGTTCCAAATTGGTGACTTGGCACTTCCGGAAATGCTCAATTTCAACAACACTTTGAGCAACTTTCATAACGTCAACGGCGGAATCTAGGATGATTGTTTTCCGCAATATCGGTCCGCCCGGGCAGCGGCGATGTGTGTTCTTTTCCAACCCTGTCCATCCACCAAGGAGTAGTTATTTATGTCTGATCGCACTGTATCCCGACGCCGCATCGTCCAAGGCCTCGCCATTGGCGCGTCCCTGCCACTATTGAGTTTTCAGGCACGCGCAGCAGGCCCCAAGATCAAAGTGGCTGGAATACATGCCTCACCGGTTGAGAACGCATGGAATTCACGGCTGCACGAAGCACTCAAGCAAGCAGCGCAGGTGGGCAGCATCGACTACGTGTTCTCGGAGTCGGTTTCCAACACCGACTATGCACGTGTGATGCGCCAGTATGCGGAGTCCGGAGTCCAACTGATGGTCGGAGAGGCCTACGGCGCCGAGCGGGACGCGCGCGCGGTGGCCAAGCAGTATCCGAACATCAATTTTCTGATGGGCTCCAGTAGCGGCCCGCAGGCGGACAACTTCGGCGTGTTTGGCACCTGGAACAACGAAGCGGCCTATCTGACCGGCATATTGGCGGGCCACATGACTAAAACCGGCAAACTCGGCGCCGTGGGCGGGTTTCCGATTCCCGAAGTCAACCGCCTGATCAATGCGTTCCGGCTTGGGGCCAGTGAAGCCAAGCCCGGCCTGACGTTCCAAAGCGGCTACATCAACACCTGGTTCGATCCACCCAAGGCACAGGAATCGGCGATTGCGCAGATCGATGGCGGCTGCGACATATTGTTCGGCGAACGCATAGGCACCGCCGACGGCGCCAAGAAGCGCGGCAAACTGGCCGTGGGCTCGCTGCTGGATTACATGTCTCGTTATCCCGGGACTGTGTTTGCCAACGCCATGTGGTACTTCAGCCCCATCCTGGCCGCTGCGGTGGCGGACACGCAGGCCGCAAAACCGGCGGGCAAGGACTACAGCACGTTCAGCATGATGGCCAGCGGCGGCAACGACGTGACCTACGACCAGAAGCTGGTTCCGGCGAAGGCTCTGGAGCAGATGATGGCCAAGCGCGCCCAGATCAAGGCAGGCAGCTTCAAGGTGCCGGTCAACGACGCCAAGCCCACCTGATCCGTGGCGTTCGCCGAGCACGATTACGTCCGGGCGGACGCGCTGTCGCTGGCATCGGCGGTGACGCGCGGCGAGGTAACAGCATCGGCACTGCTGGCGATGGCGGGCGAACGTGCGCACCGCCTGCAACCCAAGCTCGGGGCCATCAGCCAGTTCGCCGAGCCGCTAGGCGTTGCCGCCATCGCGCAACTGGGCAACTCCATGCCTTTTGCAGGGGTGCCCCTGGTGGTCAAGGACCTGGGAGCGCCGATGGCCGGCATGCCGACATGGGCCGGCTCGCGCGTACTGCAGCGCAGCGCCGCTCCCGCCGCAGCCGATGGCGCACTCATTGCCCGCCTGCGCGCGGGCGGATTCGTGCCCTTCGCCAAGACCACCGTGCCGGAGTTTGGACTCAATTTGGCCAGCGAACCCCTGACCGGCCCCATCTGCCGCAACCCCTGGGCGCCGGCCTTCGGCAGCGGGGGTTCGTCGGGCGGCTCTGCGGCCGCCGTGGCCGCCGGCATCGTGCCGGTGGCCCATGCCACCGATGCCGGCGGCTCCATCCGCATACCGGCCGCCGCCTGCGGTGTAGTCGGTCTCAAGCCCAGCCGCGGTGCCATCTCCTGCGGGCCCGACTATGGCAATGTGTTTGGCACAATGGCCTGCGAATTCGTTCTTACCCGTTCGGTGCGTGACTGCGCCGCGATCTGGGACTGGGTGATGGCACGCCGCACCACCGGCGCACCCGCGTTGCGACCGCTGCACATCGGGGTCTTGCTCGAAGCGCCGCAACAAGGCGTTGCGGTGGATACGTCGTGGCGGGCTGCCGCAGCCAGTGCCGCCAGCACCCTGGAGTCTTTGGGCCACGTGCTGCATGCCGTGGCGCCGCAGTCCTTGCAGGCTGCCTGCGCCGACGCAACTGAGGCCTTCACCATCTACGCCTGCAGAAGCGCGGCGGCGGCGGCCGAGTTGCTGGCCCCGGCGCCCGACGAACTCGAACCCATCACCTGGGCTGCCGCGCGGCGCGGTGCACGGCTCACAGCGCACGCGCACCAGCAGGCTGAAATAGCCGTTGCACGGGCCAGCGATGTGATGGACGCTTTCTTTGATGGCCTCGACGTTCTGCTCACGCCAGCGCTCTCCCGTGCGCTGCCCGAGATCGGCGCGCTGCGCACCGATGGCGACGATCTGGACGTGCACCTTTGCCGTTTCGACCACTACGCGCCGTTCGCGGCATTGGCCAACGCGTCGGGCTGCCCCGCCATCGTGGTTCCGCATGGGCAGGATGCGCTGCACCGGCCACTGGCGGTACAACTCATGGCGCGCATCGGGGCCGAAGCCTCGTTGCTGGCGCTGGCGCAAGGCCTTGAATCACGCCATCCCTGGGTTCAGGTGGCCACCGGCTACCTGCCCCAAGATGCCCCGGGTAGCAGACCATGACGTCTGCGCGCGCAACAACCATGGCCAGCGCAGCCGCACCCGCGCTGGTACTGAACAGCATCAGCAAGTGCTTTGGCGACACTCAGGCCAACCGCGATATCTCGCTGCAACTGCGCGCCGGCGAGGTGCTGGGCCTTCTGGGCGAAAACGGCGCGGGCAAAACGACGCTGATCAACATCCTGTTCGGGCATTACGTCGCTGACAGTGGCACGATCGAGGTGTTTGGCCAGCCGTTGCCCGCGGGCTCGCCGCGCGCCGCCATTGCGGCGGGCATCGGGCTGGTGCACCAGCATTTCACGCTCGCGTCCAACCTCAGCGTGCTCGACAACGTGCTGGCCGGTACCGAATCGGTGTGGCGGCCCCGGTCCGCCCGGCGCCAGGCATACGCCACCCTGCGCGCCCTCGGCCAGCAGTTTGGCCTGGCCGTGGACCCCGACGCGCGTGTCGCCGACCTGTCGGTCGGAGAGCGCCAGCGCGTAGAGATTCTCAAGTCCCTGTACCGCAAGGCACGCATTCTGGTGCTGGACGAACCAACCGCAGTGCTCACGCCGCTCGAATCGCTATCGCTCTTCAATACGCTGCAGCGCATGGCCGGCGAAGGGCTGGCGATCATCCTCATCAGCCACAAGCTCGACGAAGTGCTGCGCGTGGCTCAGCGCGTGGCTGTGCTGCGTGGCGGCGTCCTAGTGGCGCAGCGCGCGGCCGATACGATCAACCGCGCCGATCTGGCCGAACTGATGGTCGGCCAACGCGTGCTGCGGCCCCAGCGCCAGCCCATGCCAACAGGTCAGCCCGTGCTGCAGCTGGAGGCCGTCAGCGTGCGCGCAGCCCACCACCAGCCGCTGCTCAGCGACGCGCGGCTCACGGTGCATGCGCACCAGATCGTCGGGCTGGTGGGCGTAGCAGGCAACGGTCAGCGCGCCGTGGTCGATCTGGCCTGCGGCCTGTCCATGCCCCACGCCGGCCAGCTGGAAATCAACGGCCAGGTGGTGCGGCACGCGCAGCCCAGCCGTATGCACTCCGCAGGCGTGGCGCGCATCCCCGAAGACCGCCACGAAGAAGGGGTGGTGGGCGACCTGCGGCTGTGGGAGAACGTCATTCTGGAAGACCTGCGCAATCCGCGCTTCGTGCGCCTGGGCTGGCTGCGCCGCGATGCCGCGCGCGCCCATACCCGCACATTGATCCGTGACTACGGTATCCGCTGCACCGGTACCGAACAAGCCACTCGCCTGCTGTCGGGCGGCAATATGCAAAAGCTGATCATCGGCCGCGGCCTTGCCGCCAACCCGCGCCTAGTCGTCGCCTGCCAGCCGGCCCGCGGACTGGACGAAGGGGCTGTGGCCGACGTGCACCAGCGGCTGCTGGATGCGCGTGCGCGCGGAGCGGGCGTGCTGCTGATCACCGAAGACCTGGACGAGGCGCTGAGCCTGGCCGACTGCATTGTTGTCATTCAGCGCGGCCGCCTGTCCTCTCCCTTGTTCCCCGAATACGACGTGCAGCAGATCGGCCTGATGATGCTGGACGAAGCCGGGGCCGAACATGCGCATTGAACAACGCGAGCGCGCGCATGCCACCACCGTGGTGGCAGCCGGCCTGGCCGCGTGCCTGCTGATGCTTTTGGCCGGGTCGTTGCTGATCATGGCCGCGCATGCGCCGGTTTGGGCGAGCTGGCTGGCCCTGCTTCAGGGGGCCGTTGGTTCACGCATTGCGATCAGCGAGGTTCTTACGCGAGCCACGCCGCTGGCGCTCACCGGGCTGGCCTGCGCAGTGGCATTTCGTGCGCGCCTGTGGAACATCGGCGCCGAAGGGCAGTTGTACGCCGGCGCCCTGGCCGTCGCGGCGCTGGGCACCGGCTGGCTGCCGGTGTTGCCATCCGGGGTGCTGATCGTGTTGCTGCTGCTCGTCGGCGCGGGTGCGGGTGGCTTGTACCTGCTCGGGCCGGCGCTGCTCAAGCGCTTCATGAACGTGGACGACATCGTCACCACGCTGCTGCTGAACTTCGTCATGCTGCTGCTCGTGTCGTTGCTCATTCAGGGGCCGATGCGTGACCCCATGTCCTTGGGCTGGCCGCAGACCATGGCGGTGTTGGAGGCCGCCACCCTGCCCCCGCTGATGGAGCGCACGCGCCTGCATACCGGGCTTTTGATTGCGCTGACATGCGCCCTGCTTACCGCGCTGGTAGAGGCACGCTCGTCATTCGGCCTACAGCGCCGCGCCGTGGGCTTGAACACGCAGGCGGCGCGTTTTGCGGGCATATCCACCACCCGCATCGTGGTCTGGACGGCTCTGTGGTCCGGCGGCCTGGCGGGCCTGGCCGGCGCCGTCGAAGTCATGGGCCTGCGCGGATTCGTCTCGGGCGATCTTTCACCGGGGTTCGGCTACACCGGCGTCATCATCGCCATGCTGGCGCGGCTGCACCCAGCGGGTGTGCCGCTGGCGGCCTTCGCAGTGGCAGCACTGTCGGTGGGTGCGGACACCATGGGCCGCGCATTCAACGTACCCAGCTACATGGCCGACGTCATCGTGGCGCTGTCCTTGTTCGTGATGCTTGGCACCACCTTCTTGCTCAGTTACCGGATCAAACGATGAGCGCAATGGGCGAATCCTTCCATATTCTGCTGACGGCCACCCTGTGGGCGGCGGTGCTGCGCATCGCCACCCCGCTCATTTTCGCCATGCTTGGCGAACTCATCTGTGAGCGGGCTGGCGTCGTCAACCTGGGCATCGAGGGCATCATGACCATCGGCGCACTTACCGCCTGGTACAGCGCCTATGTAGGGTTCGATCTATGGACCGCCTGGCTGATTGCCGCCTTGGCAGGCGCAGTATTCGGCCTGTTCCACGGCCTGTTCTCGGTCACGATGGCCCAATCCCAACATGTCACCGGCCTAGGTGTGACCCTGCTGACAACCGGACTCGCCTCGTTCTTCTACCGCAGCGCCGTGCTAGGCACCAGCTCACCCCCGACGATCACGGCGTTTGCACCTCTGGAACTGCCCGGTCTTACGCACCCGCTGCTGGGTGCCACCGCACCAACCTATCTTGCACTTGGCCTAGTGGCACTGGTGGCCTACGTGTTGTGGCGCACACCATTAGGTCTGGCAATCCGGCTGGTGGGGGAACATCCCCAGGGCGCCCAGGCGCAGGGCATCTCCGTCGCCGCAGTGCGCTTCGCTTGCCTGGCCGTGGGCAGCGCCCTGATGGCGCTGGGTGGCGCGTTCCTGACTACTGCGGTTTTCAACAGTTTCGTGATCGGCATGGTGCAAGGACGGGGCTGGATGGCCCTGGCCCTGGTCGTGTTTGGCGCATGGCGTCCGGGGCTGGCATTGATGGGCGCCTTGCTGTACGCGTGGTTCGATGCCTACCAGCTTCGCCTGCAAACACTGTTCCCCGGCATTCCCTACCAAGTGTTTCTCATGGCCCCCTATCTGCTGGCGATCATCGCCATGGTGCCGATGGCGCGCAGGGCCATCGCTCCGCATGCGCTGATGGTGCCGTTCATCCAGGGCCAGCGTTGAACCAAAGCATCCCCAAAAGAGATGGAAACCATGTCCCAATCCCGCATCCAAATAACCATGGCCAAGGTCCCTGTCTTGCTGGAGCGCCCGGGATCATGACAGCTGCCTACGACACCAGCTTCGCGGTTGAAGTCCGTAACGCGTCCCTGATCTACAACCCGGACGAAGCTCCGGTCCATGCGCTGTCGGACATCGACCTCGCCATCAGGCCCGGTGAATTCGTTTCCCTCATAGGACCATCGGGCTGCGGCAAGACGACGCTGCTGCGCGTGATTGCCGACCTGGAGCACATCACCTCGGGCAGCGTGTCGGTCAACGGTGTTTCGCCGTACGACGCTCGCCTGGCGCGCGCCTATGGTTATGTGTTTCAGGCCCCTGCCCTGTTCCCCTGGCGCACCGTGCTGGCCAACGTGCAGTTGCCACTGCAAATCCACGGCAAGTCGGCCACTGAATGCAAATCGATCGCGCTGGAGCAATTGGCGCGTGTCGGACTCAACGGGTTCGAGGGCAAATACCCGTGGCAGCTATCCGGCGGCATGCAGCAACGGGTATCGATTGCGCGTGCCTTGTCGTTCGAGCCACGGATCCTGATGATGGATGAGCCGTTCGGCGCGCTGGACGAAATTACCCGTGACCGGCTTAACGAACAACTGCAGCAACTGTGGCAACGCGAGCGTCGTACGGTGGTGTTTGTGACCCACTCGATTGCCGAAGCGGTGTACCTTTCGTCGCGCATCGTCGTGATGTCGCCGCGACCCGGGCG
>JANYAN010000081.1 GCA_025361305.1 Burkholderiales bacterium | reverse complement strand
GTGTTCCGCGGCAAAGCGATAGACCAGCTGCTCACCGGCTTTGCCATGCTGGGGGCCAGTGTGCCCAGCTTCTGGTTCGGCCTGGTGCTGATGCAGATCTTCGCGGTGTCGCTGGGCTGGTTTCCGGTGTCTGGATATGGTGAACCGGGCGCCGCGCTGGCGGCGCGCATCCACTGCCTGGTATTGCCTGCCACGGTGCTGGGCGTGCTCAATTCGGCGCTGATCATCCGCTTTACCCGCGCCTCCATGCTCGACGTGCTGGGCGAAGACTATGTGCGCACGGCGCGGGCCAAGGGCTTGTCGGAAAACATGGTGGTACTCAAGCATGCTCTGCGCAATGCGCTGGTGCCCATCGTCACCGTCATCGGTCTCACCGTAGCGCTGATGATCGGCGGCGCCGTGGTCACAGAGACGGTGTTCGGCCTGCCGGGCGTGGGCAACCTGGTGGTCAGCGCCGTGATCCGGCGCGACTACCCGGTAATCCAGGGCGCGCTGCTGGTGGTGGCGATGATCTATGTAGTGATCAACTTCCTGATCGACCTGCTCTACACCGTGGTCGATCCACGGGTGAAACTATGACCCACCCCCGAAGCGCCTACGGCGCCTCCCCCTCAAGGGGGCACCACCAGCGGCCCGGCAAAGCCGGTTCCGCGGTGGTCACTGGAAAAAACCCGCTCTGACATGCAGCTTCCTCTTGTCCTGCAAAAGCTGTTCCGCCGCCGCATCGTGCTGGCGGCGGCCATCGGGTTGGCAGCGATGGTGCTGGTTTCGCTGTTCGCGAGCGTGCTGACGGGCTTCGACCCGAACGAAACCGCGGTGGCGCAGCGCCTGGCCCGGCCGTTTGGCGAGCACATGCTGGGCACGGACGAACTGGGCCGCGACCTGTTTTCGCGGATTGCGTTCGGCGGGCGCTATTCGCTGACCATTGCCGCGCTGACGGCGCTGGGATCGATCGCGTTTGGCACGCTGTTCGGCCTGGTCGCCGGCTTTTTCCGGCGGCTGGACGCGCCGGTGATGCGCGTGGTGGACGCGATGATGTCGTTCCCCGACATCCTGCTTGCGATTGCGCTGGTCGGCATCCTGGGGCCATCGATGCTCAACGTGGTGTTTGCGCTGGTGCTGGTGTACACGCCGCGGGTCGCGCGTGTGGTCCGGGCCTCCACACTGGTGGTGCGCGAGCTATTGTTCGTGGAGGCGGCGCGCGCCGTGGGTGTTTCCACTGTGCGCATCCTTTGGCGGCACATCCTGCCCAACCTGATGTCGCCGATCCTCGTGCAAGCCTCGTTCATCTTTGCCTACGCCATCCTGGCTGAAGCGGCGCTCTCTTTCCTGGGCGTGGGCGTTCCGCCGGAAATTCCCACCTGGGGCACGATGGTGGCAGGTAGCCAGCAGTATGCGCACCAGGCACTGTGGATCGTGCTGTTTCCCGGACTGGCCATCATCGTCACCGCACTGTCCCTGCAGTTGCTGGGAGACGGCATTCGCGATCTGCTCGACCCACGGCTGAGGAAGTCGATGTAATGCCGGTCATCGAACCGCCCGCCATGCGCCTTGAAGTACGCAATCTCAGCACCTTCTTCGACACCGATGAAGGCCTGATCCGCTCCGTGGCGGATGTGAGCTTTGGCATCCGCGCCGGCAAGACCACGGCCATCGTGGGCGAATCGGGTTCGGGCAAATCGGTCACCAGCCTGACGCTGATGCGCCTGCTGCCGCGCACAGCGTCCACCCAGGTCAAGGGCGAGGCCCTGTTCGTGAATCGCGCGGGCCAGGCGCTGGATCTACTGACCTTGCCCGAGCCGCAGATGCGTGCGATCCGTGGCAATGAAGTGGCGATGATTTTCCAGGAGCCCATGACCAGCCTGAACCCGGTGTTCACGATTGGCGAGCAGATTGCCGAATCGCTGCGTCTGCACAAGGGGATGGATCGCCCCGCGGCCATGGCACAGGCATTGCGCATGCTGGAGCTGGTGGAAATTCCCGCTGCGGCGCAGCGTCTACACGAGTATCCGCACCAGCTCTCCGGTGGCATGCGCCAGCGGGTCATGATCGCGCTGGCGATGGCCTGCGACCCCACGTTGCTGATTGCCGACGAACCCACTACAGCCCTGGACGTCACCATCCAGGCGCAGATCCTGGCGCTGATGCGCCGCCTGCAGGCCGAGACGGGCATGAGCATTCTCTTCATCACGCATAACCTGGGCGTGGTGGCCCACCACGCGGACGACGTCGCGGTGATGTATGCGGGGCGCATCGTGGAGGCAGCGCCCGTGATGGATCTGTTTGCGCGGCCTCAGCACCCGTACACCCAGGGCTTGCTGGCATGCCTGCCAGCCCAGCAGCGCAAGCGTTCTCTGAATGCCGACGGCAAGCGGCGCCTCTACGCCATTCGTGGCCAGGTCTCCAGCCCGCTTGAGCCCCCTCCGGGCTGCGCCTTCGAGCCGCGCTGCGACAAGGCCCTGCCAGAGTGCAGTAGCGCGATGCCCAGGCTGCGGGTCTGTGAAGCAGGACGCAGCGCGCGTTGCATCCTGGTGGCGGAGGCCGCATGAGCATTGCCGCGCCGTTGATCGAAGTACGCGGCCTCCAGAAGTTCTTCGGGCCGCCATCGCGCGCCGTGCGGGCGGTGGACGACGTGTCATTTGTCATCCACCCCGGCGAAACGCTGGGCCTGGTGGGCGAATCGGGATCGGGCAAGAGCACCATCGGCCGCGCACTGTTGCGCCTGGTGGAGAGCACTTCAGGCCAGATTCTCTACCGCGGCGAAGACCTGGGTGCTGCCACCGGCAGCCGCATGCGCTCACTGCGCAGCAAGCTGCAGATGATCTTCCAGGATCCGTATGCCAGCCTGAATCCCAAGATGCGCGTGCGTGACATCCTGGGCGAGGCCCTGCACGTTCACGGTTTCGCCAAAGGCAAAGAGGCCACGGCACAGCGCATCGCCGAACTGTTGAAACTGGTGGGCCTGCCGCCCGAGCATGCGGCGCGTTACCCGCACGAATTTTCTGGTGGGCAACGCCAGCGCATCGGTGTGGCCCGCGCCTTGTCGGTTCAACCCGAATTCATCGTGGCCGACGAGCCGCTCTCGGCCCTGGATGTGTCGATCCAGTCCCAGGTCGTCAACCTGCTGTGTGACCTGCGCGACCAGTTGCAGCTGACGATGCTGTTTATCTCGCACGACCTGGACGTCGTGGAATATCTGTGCGACAGGGTCGTGGTGCTGTACCTGGGGCGTGTGATGGAGGTGGCGCCCACCGAGGCGCTGTTCGAGCGGCCGCTGCACCCGTACTCACAAGCGCTGCTGGCCGCCTCGCCCAAGCCCGACCCGCTGCAGCCCATGACACATGTGCCGCTGCAGGGCGACATCCCAAGCCCGGTAAACCCGCCTTCGGGCTGCGTGTTCCGGACACGCTGCCCTTACGCCCTGGAAGCTTGCGCCCAGGCGCGGCCAGAGCTGCAAGACCTGGGTGCGGGGCGTTTCAAGGCCTGCATCCGCGACGACGTTGACGCATTGAGCCCACCATGACATTGCAAGACCTGCTCGACCCCGTGCTCGACGCCACTTCCAAGGGCTTCCCGCACCACAGCGCACCCGTACGCCGCTCGGCCATCGGTGCCCAGGGCTGGAACGTCCTGCGCGGCGACATGCCGCTTCCGCTGCCGGTGATCAAGCGCGACGCACTGGCTGGCAACCTGCAATGGATGCAGGGCTTTGCCTCACAACATGGGGTGGGCCTGGCACCACACGGCAAGACCACGATGTCCCCGCAGCTGTTTGCCCGTCAACTCGACGCGGGAGCCTGGGGCATGACCTTCGCCACCGTGGTGCAGTTGCGCGCAGGCGTTGCGGCAGGCACGCAGCGCTGCATCATTGCCAACCAGGTGTTCCGCGCCATCGACCTGCAGGGCATAGCCGACCTGAAGCGCGCGACCGCAGGCCTGCGCGTGGCCTTTCTGGTGGATTCGCTGGAGCAGCTGGAATTGATCGAAACCTGGCACGGCGCCCACCCCGACGCGCCGGCCTTCGAGGTGCTTCTGGAGGTGGGTGTGGACGGAGGCCGCACAGGATGCCGCAATCACGAACAGGCCTCCGCACTGGCCAATCGCCTGCATGCCAGCACGGCGACGCTCCTGGTGGGCATCGAATGCTATGAAGGCCTGGGTGCCACTGGGCAGTCGGCAGCAGATGAAGTCTATGCAACGGCCCTGATGCAGAGGGTGCGCGCCATCGCACTGACGTGCGACGCGCAGCAGTTGTTCGAGACGGACGAGATCCTGGTGACAGCCGGCGGCTCAGCCATCTTCGACCTGGTGGCTGATGAATTGAAGCTGGCGCTGTCCCGGCCCGTGCAGGGTTTGTTGCGTTCGGGGTGCTATGTCACGCATGACCACGGCAGCTACCACCGTATGATGAAGTCGGTCGCAACCCGCATGGGCTGCGGCCACGGGCTTGAAGCGGCGATGGAAGTGTGGTCGGCGGTGCAGTCGTGCCCCGAGCCGGGGCTGGCAATCCTGTCGGTCGGCAAGCGGGATATTTCGTACGACCTGGAAATGCCGATTCCCGTCGCCCATTGCCCACAGGGCCAATCCGCCATTCGCGCGGCGCCGGCCGACTGGAAGATTTCCGGCCTGAACGACCAGCACGCCTACTTGCGCGGCACGGGGACCGAACATCAGGCGCTGCGCGTAGGCGACCTGGTGGCGCTGGGCATTTCCCATCCCTGCACCACCTTCGACAAATGGCGCTGGATGCCACTGGTGGACGACCTATA
>JANYAN010000399.1 GCA_025361305.1 Burkholderiales bacterium | reverse complement strand
CATCGCCATGCGGCCGAAGGTGGCGCGGATGTCCTTGGCGGCGGCGACCGGGTCGCCGCTGGCGTTGGGGCCCTCTGGGTTCACGTAGATCAGGCCCATGTGGGTTGCGCCCAGCGGCTGGTCGAGATCGCGGTCACCGGTGAAGCGTTTGTCGGTGGCCAGCCAGCTCGTCTCACTGCCCCAGTTGACGTCGTTGTCCGGCTCCCACACGTCCTCGCGGCCAGCGGCGAAGCCGAATGTGCGGAAGCCCATCGACTCGAGCGCCACGTTGCCGGCGAGAAGCAGCAGGTCGGCCCAGCTGATCTTCTGCCCGTACTTCTGCTTGATCGGCCACAGCAGCCGGCGCGACTTGTCGATGTTCACGTTGTCGGGCCAGCTGTTAAATGGCGCGAAGCGCTGCTGCCCGCGGCCGCCGCCGCCGCGTCCATCGGCCGTGCGGTAGGTGCCGGCGGCGTGCCAAGCCATACGGATGAATTGCGGGCCATAGTGGCCGAAGTCGGCCGGCCACCAATCCTGCGAGTCGGTCATCAGCGCCAGCAGATCCTTCTTGAGCGCGAAGTAATCGAGCTTCTTGAACTCCTCGGTGTAGTCGAAGCTCGCGCCGAGCGGGTCGGACTTGCTCGAGTGCTGGCTCAGCAGCTCCAGCCGAAGCTGGTTGGGCCACCATTCCTTGTTCGTCGTGCCGCCGCCGGCGGCGTGGTTGATCGGGCACTTTGCCTCGGTTGACATGGCTCTCTCCTTCAATTGTTGGGTCTTGCACGCCGCGCGGGCACCGGTGCCGTTGAGGTCAGTGTGAAGGTACGCCTACGGTTGAATGCAGTCCAATTGAAAACCTCTAACTTCCCGATACAGGATGTGACTTCGGGCGCACAGCCGCAGCATGCGAGTCCGGGCAGGCACGGAGTTCTGTCACATGCCTGTAACGGATGGCGGGCCTACTCGCTGCGCGGCCCCCGGCGGGCGGCACAGCCCGTTCCCACAACAAGGAAGAAACATCTTGCGCATCTCCATACTCCTGATCGGCGCCCTCGCGGCTGCCACGCTGGCTGCTTGCGGCGGCGGTAACGACGAACCGCTGCCCGTGACTTCGTTCAATGTGGCCGTGATGGGCGATGTACCCTACGGTACCACGCCGACGGACACGGCACAGAGCGTGGCACTGCCGGCGTTCCTGAAGGCGGTGAACGACGACACCAGCATCTCGCAAGTTGTGCATGTCGGAGACATCCACTCCGGCAAGCAGTTCTGCACCCAGGCCTACGACCAGGCCACCTACGACATGTACAAGACGCTGGTGGCGCCGCTGGTCTACACCCCGGGTGACAACGAGTGGGCCGATTGCCACAAGGCGGGTGAAGGCGGCGGCACCTTCAACACCACATCGGGTGCCATCGACTACGTGCTGGACGGCAGCGGCAACCGCGCCGACTACGCGGGCGGCAACCCGGTGGACAACCTCGCTTTGGTGCGAACGATCTTCTTCCCGGCTCCCGGCAAGACGATCGGCGGCGCGATGACCGTGCACACCCAGGCGCAGGAGTACGACACCGCCTTTCCCACGGATGCCCAGTACGTCGAAAACGTGTGGTTCATCAAGACGGGCGTGCTGTTCGTCACCGTCAACATTCCGGGCGGCTCCAACAACGGTACGGACCCTTGGTATGGCGCGCCGGCCCAGAGCGCCTCGCAGGTCCAGGAAGTCGCCAACCGCAGCGGTGCCACGCTGCGCTGGCTCAAGGCCGCGTTCGACCGGGCAGCCACCGAGAACGCCAAGGCGATCGTGATCGTGGAGCAGGCCGATATGTGGGACTTCGACGGCAAGCCCGCTTCGCACATTGCCGGGTACAAACAGTACGTCGACCTGATCGCGACGCGCACCACCCAGTTCGCCAAGCCGGTGTTGCTGTTCAACGGCGACTCGCACATCTACCGCTCGGACAACCCGCTGGCGCATGGCGCACCCTGCGTCTACGAGCCGACTTCGGGCGCCGCCGCCGTGGCCTGCACGTTCGACTCTTACGACGGCCAGCCCAATGGCTACAACGTGTCGAACTTCCATCGCGTGACCGTTCACGGCAGCACTACGCCGCTCGAATGGCTGAAGCTGACCGTGGACACGAACGCCAATGCTGCCAACGGCAGCACCGCGTTCGGGCCCTTCAGCTGGCAGCGGCAGCCTCACTGACGCACAGTTGGCCGAGATCGGACGCTGGGAACCGCTCTGGATGAAATGGCGCGTTTGGTGCACACTCGCGCTGTTTTCTTCAACCCACCCGAGGAGATGCCCATGCACCGTATCGCTCGCGCTCTGTTCATCGCTGCTTCCCTCACCGCCCTCGGCGTGTCGGCCCAGCCCGCCGCCGAGGTGACCTTGACGCGGCTGGACTGCGGAACCGGCTTCAATGACCAGCGCCGTTTCAGTGACACCTTTGCGTACAGCGACCCGCGCGTGCCTTTCACGTTCAGCTGCTACATGATCAAGCACGGCGATGACTACATGGTCTGGGACACGGGCTACCTGCCCGGCTCCAACCCCAGTGCGCCGACCGTGTCGCTGGTTGAGCAGCTCGCGCAGGTCAAGGTCAGGCCCGAACAGGTGAAATACGTCGGCATCAGCCACTTCCATGCGGACCACACCGGCCAGCTCGCCTCACTCCCGGCCTCGACACTGCTGATCGGTGACCGTGAATGGGCGGCGCTCACGGCCACCCCGCCCATGGCCGGCGCCAACGTGGCCCCGTTCAAGCACTGGATCAGCGGCGGTGGCAAGGTTGAACCGCAGGCGGCTGACAAGGATGTCTTCGGCGACGGCACGGTGGTGATCCTTCGCATGCCCGGTCACACGCCCGGCCACCAGGCGCTGCTGGTCCGTCTGAAGGAAAAGGGCGCCGTGATCCTGAGCGGCGACGCGGTGCACTTCCGCGAAAACTACGAGAACACCGGAGTCCCCGGCTCCAACTTCGACCGTGCGCAGACGGTCGCCTCGATCGAGCGCATCAAGCAGATCGAGAAGAATCTGAAGGCAACGGTGATCATCCAGCACGACCCGCGCGACATCGGCCGGCTGCCCCCGTTTCCGGACGCGGCGCGCTAGCGACTACGGCGGCGCGGCCTCGCCCAGGAAGCGGCCGATTTCGGCCAGGGCGTCGCGCGCCTCAGTCAATTCCGGGTTGAAAATCTGCCAGACATGGACCATGTGGTTCCAGGTCTGCAACCGCACCGGCGAGCCAGCGGCGCGCGCCTTGTTGACATAGCGTCGTGCGTCGTCGCGCAGCATCTCAACCTCGCTTGACTGCACCAGTACCGGTGGCAGGCGCGACAGGTCGCCGCGCACCGGTGATACCACCGGGTCGCTCGGATTGATGCGCGTCCGCAGCCACCCGGCCCACAGCAGCATCCACTGCGGCACGCGCGCCAGCTTGCCGAACAGCGGGCCGAGCATCGCGTCGCTGTGCACGTGGGTCCGCATGCTCGGGCTGGCAAGCGAGGCGTCGGTCAAGGGCGAGAGCGCCACCGCGGCATCGGGGGCGCGCAGGCCAGTGTCCCGTATCCATGCGATCAGCGACAGTGTCAGGTTGCCACCGGCGGAGTCGCCTGCTACGAACATCGCCTGCGCCTGCGCCGCGCCTTTGGGCCCGTTGGCCAGCAGCCAGCGGTAGGCGGTGCGGCAATCCTCGATTCCGGCACGGCGTGTATGTTCGGGCATCAACCGGTAGTCGATGGCCAGCACGGCGCCGCCTGTCATCGCCGAGAAGCGTGTCGTCAGTGTGCGATGGCTGCGCGGGCTACCCATCATGAAGGCACCGCCATGGATGTACAACGTGCGCCGAGCCGGATTAGCCCCGGGAGAGAGCACCCATTCAGCCCTCACGCCGCCGGCATCCGCCGGCACGAAGCGCGCATCGAAGGTGCGGCCGGCGAAGATCTCGTCCATGTACTTGCGCAGTGCCGTCGTGTGCTCGCGCAGTGGCGTGCCCCGCAGCACCTGTTTGATGCCGCCAAGTGAGGCGACCACCGCGAGCGCCTCGTCGCTGGGCCGGTCGCCGCGCGTGAATCCCTCGCCCACTGCGCCATCGAAGGCCGACAGATCCGCTCCGCGCAAATGCCAGTGCGCCACAGCCCACGCCATGGCCGCAGCCGCAGCAATCAACGCAACAGCGATCAGCAGTAGGTCCGTCAATCTCAGGCTCCATCAGCAAACTGGGCCCCGAGCCGGGACACTGCGGCCAGTATAGCCACGCCCCTGCAGGCTACAGCAGCGCTATCAGCAGTCGCGATATAAGCAACGAGGTAGATGCCGGGGGGCGGCAGAATGAGGGTAATGCCCGCATCAGGAGAACCCTATGGCCGGAGTTGATTCTCTCGTCGTTTCGTATGCCAAGGTGGCGCCCGACGCGCGCACCGCTGCCGAGGCTGGCGACCGCATCGCTTGGGTGAAAGTCTCCCTCATGTTCTTGCCGCTGGCCACACCGGTCAGTGACGCGAAGGTGCTCACGGGGCGGCAGAAGCCGCTGACCGAAATTGCCTTCATCTTCGCGCAGATCCGCACGCGTGACGGCCACGAGGGTATCGGTTTCGGCTATTCAAAGCGCGCGGGCGGTCCCGGCATGTATGCGCACGCCAGGGAACTCGCGCCGAACCTGATCGGCGAAGACCCGAACGATATCTCGAAGATCTTCACCAAGCTGCTCTGGGCCGGCGCATCGATGGGCCGCAGCGGCCTGACGACGCAGGCGATCGCTCCGTTCGACATTGCGTTGTGGGACATGAAGGCCAAGCGGGCGAAGTTGCCGCTGGCCAAGTTGCTGGGCGCGCAGCGCGATTCGGTGCAGTGCTACAACACTTCGGGCGGTTACCTGCATACACCGCTGGACCAGGTGCTCAAGAACGTAGCGATCTCGCGCGAGAGCGGCATCGGCGGCATCAAGATCAAGGTAGGCCAGCCCGACCTGTCCATCGACATCGCGCGCGTCGGCGAAGTCCGCAAACTCCTGGGCGAGGGCTTTCCGCTGATGGTGGACGCCAACCAGCAATGGGACCGGCAGAAGGCCACGCGTGCCTGCCGGGCCTTCGAGGGGTTTGACCTCACCTGGATCGAGGAGCCGCTGGACGCGCACGACTTCGAGGGCCACGGCCAACTCGCGGAGCGATTCGACACCGCCATCGCCACAGGCGAGATGCTCACCAGTTTCGACGAACACGCACAGCTGATCATGGCAGGCACCGATTTCATCCAGCCCGACGCACCGCGCGTGGGGGGCATCACGCCCTTCCTGCGAATCATGGCGCTGGGCGAATTCAAGCAGCGCAAGCTTGCCCCCCACTTCGCGATGGAAATCCACTTGCATCTGGCAGCCGCCTATGGCATCGAGCCGTGGCTGGAGCACTTCGAATGGCTGGGTCCCATGTTCAACGAGCAGTTGCAGCTCAAGGACGGCCGCATGTGGGTGCCAGACCGCCCCGGGCTGGGCTTCACCCTCAGCGAACAGGCGCTCGCCTGGACCACGGAAACCGCGGAGTTCGGCAAGCGACCATAATGCGGCGGCCATACAGCTCTCTTCAGGAGTGTCAATGCCAGGATTACCGAGTGGAACCGTTACTTTCCTGTTCACCGACATCGAGGGAAGTACCGGCCTTTGGGAGCGCAGCCCGGCGCTGATGGGTCCGGCGCTGGCTCGCCATGACTTGATTCTGAGAGACGCCATCGGGCGTCATGGCGGACATGTTTTCAAGACCGTGGGCGACGCATTTTGCGCGGCGTTTCACACGGCAGAGGCCGCCCTGTTGGCCGCCCGTGCAGCCCAGATCGCAGTCGGCGACGAGCCCTGGCCGGAACAGACCGTCATCAAGGTCCGGATGGCGTTGCACACAGGCGCTGCGGAATTGCGCGATGACGACTATTTCGGCCAGTCCCTCAACCGCGTCGCGCGCATCATGTCCGCGGGGCACGGTGGGCAGATTCTTGTTTCAAGCGTCACGGCAGCTGCGACGGACGGGCAACTGCCTGACGCCGTCACGCTTCACGAGATCGGGGAGCATCGGCTCAAGGGGCTGCTCAATCCAGAGCGTTTGCTCCAGGTCGTCGCGCCTGGGTTGCGCAGGGACTTTCCGCCGCTCGCCTCGCTGACGGGCCACAGCCTGCCGGCTGAGCGCGATGCCTTTGTCGGGCGCCTCGAGCCCCTGGCAGATTTGACGCGCCGCTTCGAAGCCGGGGCACGACTGGTGTCGGTCCTTGGGCTGGGTGGCACGGGAAAGACAAGACTGGCTGTGCGCTACGGGTGGGCATCGCTCGGTCAATACGGCGGCGGCGTCTGGTTCTGCGACCTGTCGGAGGCGCGAGGTGTCGATGGCATCGTCCGCGCCGTATCCCAGGGGCTCGATGTGCCGCTCGGTCAGGAAGATCCGGTCGTCCAGCTGGGACAAGCCATCGCGGGGCGCGGCAAGTGCCTGGTCATTCTCGACAACTTCGAGCAGGTCGCGCGGCACGCGGAGCAAACCCTCGGTCAATGGCTCAATCGCGCCGCGAGTGTGAGCTTCCTGGTCACGACCCGCGAGGTGCTTGGCGTTCCGGGGGAACAGGTGCTGGCGCTGGTGCCTCTGTCGCCAACCGATTCCACCGATCTGTTTCTGCGCCGGGCTGAAGCCGCCAAACCCGGGTTCCTGCCCGGCAGCGACGATCTGGCCGCGGTCCGGTCACTGGTGGACCTTCTGGAAGGTCTGCCGCTTGCAATCGAACTGGCAGCAGCACGGGTGCGGGTGATGCCCCCCAGGATGCTGCTGCAGCGAATGAGCGAGCGCTTCAAGCTCCTTTCATCCGCGGGTGGGCGCGTGACCCGGCAGGCGACGCTTCGGGCAGTCTACGACTGGTCCTGGGACCTCCTGTCCGAGCCGGAAAAGGCAGCGCTTGCCCAGTTGTCGGTTTTTGAAGGGGGCTTCACGCTGGATGCTGCCGAGGCCGTGCTGGATCTGTCCCGGTACGACGATGCGCCCTGGGCTCCGGACGCCTTGCAGTCGCTGGTCCACAAGTCGCTCGTCAGGGAGGTCTCGGCCGACCGGTTCGAGCTGCTGGTCAGCACGCAGGAATACGCCGCCGAACAATTGCGCACCGACGCCCGCTACCCGGGAAGCGGCCCTGCTGAGGCGGCAAGCGTCGAGGTGCGGCACGGAAAGTATTTCTCGCGTGGCCATGAGTCGGCGGCGACAGCCAGAGCTGGCCATGACCTGGACAACTTCATGATCGCGTGCCGCCGCGCTGTCCAGCGCGCGGACGCAGAAATGGCTGCTGAGGCCCTGGTCTGCAGTTGGCGCGATTTGAGGCTTCGCGGGCCGTTCGCGCTTGGGGAGGAATTGGCCTCGCTGGTCACGATGTGCCCGGGGCTGGGGGCGCACCCCGCCGCGCTGGCAGAGTGGGTTGCCGGCTGCGCACTGACCAGCTGTGGCAGGGCGCGTGAGGCCAGTGACCACTTCGGGAATGCTCTCAAGCACGCACGCGATGCCGCCGACAAGCGCTATGAGTCGCTCGCGCTGCTGGGCCTGGGCGAAAGCGACATCTTTGCAGGACGGGCGGAGACAGCGGCAGCCCATCTGGGTGAAGCGCTTGCCCTTTCGCGCGCCATTGGAGACCCGGGACTTCAGGCGCGGGTAGTCAACCGCCTTGCGAATCTGGAGCATGCGCGCGGGCAGATCGCACCTGCGCTGGTGCAATACGAGGCCGCTTGCGCACTTGCGCGGCGGGCCGGGGACAAGGACCTGGAAGCTGCGATCCTGGGAAACTGGGGCGACTTGCTGGCCTCGCATGGCGAGGTCGAACAGGGCTGGGCGCACATGCAGGCGGCGCTTGACGCGGCGCGGGACGCGGGAAACAGGCGAGTGGAGATGGAGTGCCTGTGCAACCTGGGTCTGATGCACCAGGTTCAACAGCGATTCGACGAGGCCCAGGCGCACCTGGCGGCATCCCTGGCACTCACCCGGGAACTCGGGAATCGACTGGTAGAGAGCATCGTGCTTTGCAACCTGGGCATGGTGCACCAGAGCATGGGAAATCTGGATCAGGCGCGCACCGATCTTGAATCGTCATTGCTCATCGCGCGCGAGCGGGCCGACAAGCGCACCGAGGGCCAGTTTCTCACCTACCTGGGCCAACTGCACATTCGCGTCGGCAGGTTTGAGGATGCCCGCGGCTGCCTCGATCGAAGCGAAGCCCTGCTGCGCGACGTGGCCGATCAGCTGAACCTGGCGATCCTTCTTTGCGCCCAGGCCGAACTTGCAAATTGCACCGGGGCAGCGGAAGCTGCGAGTTCCGCGCTGGCAGCTGCGCGTGCCATCGCTGTCGCACTGGAAGTCGGGCCACGCTCTGAACTTGGGCAGGCCATCGAACGAGTCGGCGAGCTCGTTGGCCAGCCCCTCTTCGTGCCGCCGGCATGATCTGACATTGCCGCAACTGCCGTGGGCGCGTCGGCCATAATTGGAGTCTGACCCCAATAAGAATGGGGGTCAGACTCCAATTATTCGCGTCAATAAGTCTCCAGGTGCAGGCGGCCCTGTGTCTTGAGTGCAGCACCGGCCGTTTCCCATGACAGGCCGGCCTGCTGCGCGGCGTCACGCAGCGCCAGCACCACGCCTTCTTCCATGCTCTTGAGGCCGCACACATAAAAGAAGGTGTTGGCGTCGCCGATCAATGGGCCGAGGTCGGCTGACCGTTCGCGCATCAGGTCCTGCACATAGCGCTTGGGCTGGCCGGGCGTGCGCGAGAACGCGAAATTGATGTCGATGAAGTCCTTGGGCAGGTTCAGCAGCGGGCCGAAGTAGGGCAGTTCTTCCTTGGTGCGGGCGCCGAAGAACAGCATCAGCTTGCCGCCCTCGAACTTGCCCGAGGCGCGCAGCCGCCGCCGCCATTCGGTCATGGCGCGCATCGGCGCGCTGCCGGTGCCGGTGCAGATCATCACGATGTTGCTGCGCGGATGGTTGGGCATCAGGAAGCTGTTGCCGAAAGGCCCGATCACCTGCACCTTGTCGCCGACTGCAAGATCGCACATGTAGTTGCTGGCCACACCCCGCACCGGGTTGCCCTGATGGTCTTCCAGCACGCGCTTGATCGTCAGCGACAGGTTGTTGTAACCGGGCCGCTCGCCATTGCGCGGGCTGGCGATCGAGTACTGGCGCGGATGGTGCGGCCGGCCCGCTTCATCCGCGCCGGGCGGAATGATGGCGATCGACTGACCCTCCAGCACCGGGAACGGCATCGTGCTGAAGTCCAGCATGATGTGATGGGTGTCGTATTCCCGGCCGACTTCTGTGACGCGCACGTTGCCCACCACAGTCGCGGTGATGGTCTTCTCGGCAGCCCTGGGGCCGTACAGGCTGGTGTA
>JANYAN010000015.1 GCA_025361305.1 Burkholderiales bacterium | reverse complement strand
GCTACCTTGACCGAGGGCTTGCAGAAGGCCTTGCTCGAAGCACTGGACAAGCTGCCCATCCCCAAGGTCATGACCTATCAGTTGGCCGACGGCTGGAGCGACGTGAAGTTCGTGCGGCCCGCCCATTCGCTCGTGGCAATGCACGGCGCCCAGGTGGTGGTGGTCGAGGCCCTTGGGCTGAAGTCCGGCAACAGCACTCAGGGCCATCGGTTCGAAGCGGCGGTCAGTCCGGTGGTTTTCCGCGATGCTGATAGCTATGCCGATACGCTGGCCAGAGATGGCGCCGTGATCGCCAGCTTCGCGGGACGGCGCGCCGAGATCGTGCGCCAGCTGGCGCAAGCCGCGGCCAAGGTTGGCGGGGGCGTGCGGCCGATCGACGACGAAGCCTTGCTGGACGAAGTCACGGCCCTGGTCGAGCGGCCCAATGTGCTGGTCTGCCAGTTCGAGCCCGAGTTTCTGGAAGTGCCGCAGGAATGCCTCATCCTCACGATGAAGGCCAACCAGAAATACTTCCCGCTGCTGGATGCAGAGGGCAGGCTGAGCAACAAGTTCCTGGTGGTGAGCAACATCACACCGGCCGATGCCAGCGCGGTGATCGGCGGCAATGAGCGCGTGGTGCGGCCGCGGCTGGCGGACGCCAAGTTTTTCTTTGACCAGGACCGAAAGAAGACGCTGTCGGCGAGGGCCGAAGGACTGGCCCGGGTGGTCTATCACAACAAGCTGGGCACGCAAGGCGAACGGGTCGAGCGCGTGCGCGCCCTGGCGCGGGCCATCGGCGTGCAGCTTGGCGGCGAGGCGCTGTCGCGCCGCACCGATCTGGCGGCGCAGCTGGCCAAGGCCGATCTGCTGACCGACATGGTCGGCGAATTCCCCGAGCTGCAGGGCGTCATGGGTCGCTACTACGCGCTCAACGACGATCTGGGCCATGAGGTTGCTGACGCGATCGAAGACCATTACAAGCCGCGTTTTGCCGGCGACGCGCTGCCGCGCAGCCTGACCGGGGTTGCGGTGGCGCTGGCCGACAAGCTTGAGACGCTGGCGGGGCTGTTCGCCATCGGTCAGCTGCCGACGGGAGACAAGGATCCGTTTGCGCTTCGTCGCCACGCACTGGGCGTCGTACGCATGCTGATCGAAAAAGACCTGCCGCTGCGCCTGGACGAGTTGCTGCGGCAGGCTGTGGCGCTGTTCAGTCAGGCCAGCGTTGAGACGCGCACCCAGTTGTCTGACTTCATTTACGAGCGGCTGGCCGGGTCGCTGCGTGAGCAAGGCTACAGCGCCCAGGAGGTCGATGCCGCGCTGGCGCTGCGGCCCGCGCGCCTGGGCGAGGTGCCCAAGCGCCTGGCTGCCGTGCGCGCCTTCGCCGCGCTGCCAGAAGCTCCGGCGCTGGCTGCGGCCAACAAGCGCATCGCCAACATCCTGAAAAAGGCCGAGAAGGCCGACGCGCATGTCAGTGAGGCCCTGCTGGCTGAACCGGCCGAGCAGGCGCTGTTCGCGGCAATGAAGGACGTGACGCCGCGGGCTGCCGCGCAGTTCGAGGCCGGCGACTACACCGCCTCGCTGCAGACGCTGGCGGCGCTGCGCGCGCCGGTGGACGCCTTTTTCGACGGCGTGATGGTCAACGCGCCGGAAGCGGACGTTCGCCTGAATCGCCTGGGCCTGCTGGTTACGCTGCACACTGCCATGAACCGTGTCGCGGATCTTTCGCGCCTGGCCACCTGAACGGGACACCATGAAACTCGTCATCATCGACCGCGACGGAACGATCAATGTCGACAGCGACGATTTCATCAAATCGCCGGACGAGTGGCAGCCGCTGCCTGGCTCGCTCGAAGCGATCGCGCGGCTGAATCACGCTGGCTGGCATGTAACCGTCGCGTCCAACCAATCGGGCCTGGGCCGCGGCCTGTTCGACGTGGCCGCGCTCAACGCCATCCACGCCAAGATGCACAAGTTGCTGGCGGCACAGGGCGGGCGCGTCGATGCCGTCTTCTATTGCCCGCACAGCCCCGATGAAGGGTGCCTGTGCCGCAAACCCTTGCCTGGCCTGTTCGAGCAGATCGGCGAGCGCTTTGGCATCGAGCTGAAGGGCACGCCAGCGGTTGGCGACGGCCTGCGTGACCTGCAGGCCGGCGTGCTGGTCGGGTGCGAGCCGCATCTGGTACTTACCGGCAAGGGTGCGCCGTACCGCGGCCTGCCGCTACCGGCGCCGTTTCCGCCGGGCACCACCGTCCACGAGGACCTCGGCGCTTTCGCCGACTGGCTGATCGCGCGCCACGCCGCACCCAAGAGCGCGGCCTGAGGCTGGCGCACGCGTCCCATGCCGCTGCTGCGTTCAATCGTCCACGCGCTCTGGTTGCTGGTGACCGTGATTCCGTGGGGGATCATCATGGTGACCGCATCGATCTGGAGCAACGGCACGCAGATGTGGTGGATGGCCGTGCGCTGGCTGAGCTGGGCCATTGGCGGGGCCCGTGTCCTGCTGGGCATCGAGGTGCGGATCAGCGGATATGAGAACCTGCCGATCGGCCAGAGGAGCCCGGCCATCCTGCTGGTCAAGCACCAGTCCACGCTGGAAACCTTCCTGATCCCCACGCTGATGCCCCATCCGCTGGCCTACGTGTTCAAGCGGGAGCTGATCTATGTGCCATTCTTCGGCTGGGCCATGGGCCGCATGGACATGATCCACATCGACCGCAGCCAGCGTGCCCAGGCCTTTAACCGGGTGGTTGAGCAGGGCAAGCGGCTGCTGGCGCAGGGCGTCTGGATCATCATGTTTCCCGAGGGCACGCGTATTCCGCGCGGCCAGGCGGGAACCTACAAGAGCGGGGGCACCCGGCTGGCCATTGCCACGGGCGCGCCGGTGATTCCCATCGCCGTCACATCGGCCAAGGTCTGGCCGCGCAAGGCCTTCATCAAGCGGCCCGGCATTGTGGACGTGTCGATCGGCCCGCCGATTCCCAGCGAGGGCCGCAAGCCCGACGAGATGATGCGCGAGGTCGAGGCCTGGATCGAATCGGAAATGCACCGGCTCGATCCCGACGCGTACCGCTAAACTTGGTCTCCATGCACCGGCTGCTCCAGCTCACCCTCGACTTGTTCGATGTCGCGGCGCCGCCGACGCCGCCCAAAGCCCTGCCGGGTGCTCGCCACCCGCGCGCCAATCGCGAGGCCCTGCTGGGCGACTCGCTGGTGGCGTTCGAATTGCGGCGAGCCCGCCGCCGCAATATTGGCTTCCTGGTCGGTGCCGAGGGGCTGACGGTCACGGCACCCAAGTGGGTGCCGCTGTATGAAATCGACGCGGCGGTGAAGGAGAAGGCAGGCTGGATCGTGCGCAAGCTCGATGAGACGCGCGAGCGCCATCAGCGCATCGAATCGCAGCGCATCGAATGGCGTGACGGCGCCACGTTTCCTTTTCTGGGTGAGCCCGTGATCGTGGTGCTGGACCCGCGCCACGGCTTTGACGAGGTGGGTGCTGTACTCAACACGGATGCCGCCGCGCTTCCCGGTGTTGCGCGGCTGACACTGCATGTAGGCCTTTCGCACGGCGCGACGGCAGACCAGGTTCGCGACGCGGTGCAGGCCTGGCTGATGCGCCAGGCCAAGCGCTTGTTCACGGAAAGGCTGGATCACTACGCGCCGCAGCTGGGCGTGCAGTGGTGCAAGCTCTGCCTGAGCAGCGCCGGTACCCGCTGGGGCACGGCCAGCGCCGACGGCTCGATCCGGCTGAACTGGCGCCTGATCCATTTCCGGCTGCCGGTGATCGACTATGTGGTGGCCCACGAGCTGAGCCATCTGCGCGTGATGGACCATAGTCCGCGTTTCTGGGAAACGGTGCGCACCGTGGTGCCCGATTACTCGCAGCTGCGCGGCCAGCTCAAGGACGAGGCACTGCCGCCCTGGTAACTGGCGGCAGCACGCCGCTCACGCCGGCGCAAACCGGTAGATGCCGTCGCTGTCCAGCGTGCGCGCGAGCTTGCCGGCAAACCAGAGCGAATGCAGGTGTGCCACTGCTTCGCCCATGGCAAATGTCATCTGGTGCACGTCCAGCTTGCGCTTGAACATGACCGGAACGATGTCGGCCCCGCTGCAGGGCTTGCCCGCGCAGGCCGCCACAACTTCGGCCAGCCGGTCGCGGTGGTGCTCGTGCAATTGCCGGATGCGCTGGTGCAGGTGCAGGAAAGGTTTGCCGTGCGAGGGTAGGGTCAGCGTGTCCAGTGGCAGCGCGGCAAACTTGTCGATCGACTCGAGGAAGGCCTTGAGCGGGTTCGATTCGGGCTCGACGTCGTAGACGCTGACGTTGGTCGAGATCCTCGGCAGCATCATATCGCCGGAGATCAACACCTTGAGGGCGTCGCAATACAGCGCAATGTGCTCGGGCGCATGGCCGTAGCCACTGATGCAGCGCCAGCCGCGCCCGCCAATGTGCACCGTGTCGCCTTCCTGCATGCGGCGAAAGCTCCGCGGCACGTCCGGCACCATTCCGGGGTAATAGTTGGCCCGCCCGCGGATCTTTTCCACGGCCTCGGGGTCGGTCAACCCGTGTGAGGCAAAGAACAGCGCAGCCGAGGGCCCGCCGAAGCCCGTCGTGGTGTGCGAACCGACGCGGGCGGCGTTGTAGTCGGTGGCGCTGATCCACAAAGGGGCGTTCCAGCGTGCGCACAGCCAGTGCGCCAGGCCGATATGGTCGGGGTGCATGTGGGTCACGATCACACGCAGGATCGGCAGGTCCTGCAGCTGGGTCGCGAAAATTTCTTCCCATTGCGCCTTGGCTTCGTCACGCGTGATACAGCAGTCGACCACGGTCCAGCCGGGCCGTCCGTCGATCTCATCGCGCAGCAGCCACAGATTGATGTGGTCCAGCGCAAACGGCAACCCCATGCGGATCCAGCGCACGCCTGGCGCCACTTCCAGGGCTGTGCCGGAGGCGGGCAGGGTGTCGCCAAAGGGGTAATGCAGTTCTTTTTCAAGGGAATTCATGACGGGCCCGCAGCTGGAGGGAGCAGAATTGACGTTAACGTAAACGTCATATGTAATCGCCATTGTAGGCAGCACGGATCGATCTGGCTGTCTCACGTATTGCACCCACAACACTCTGTCATGGCCACATCCACATACACCATCAGCGACCTGGCAAAAGAGTTTGACCTGACCACCCGGGCCATGCGCTTCTATGAGGACATGGGCTTGTTGCAGCCCGGCCGCTCGGGGCCGGGCGGGCGCAACCGGATCTACACGTCGCGCGACCGCACCCGCCTGAAGCTCACGCTGCGGGCCAAACGGCTCGGGCTGTCGCTGACCGAGGCGCGCGAAATCATCGACATGTACGACAGCCCGCGCGACACCGGGCCGCAGCTGCGCAAGTTCCTGGCCGTGCTGGCGGGGCACCGCAAACAGCTGGAGGAGCAGATGGCCGATCTGCAGGCCAACCTGGACGAGGTGAAAGTGCACGAAAAAGAGGCACGCGCCCTGCTGGCACGGGCCGAGAAGGTCCGTCCGGGCTAAATTGACGTTTACGTAAACGTCAATTAAAGTACCGTCCAATGAATGTGCCTGTTTTCCAGCCAAAAGACACCGGCTACGCCGAGCGCGTGCGCGCCAGTTTCGCCCGTCAGGGCGCCATGGCCACGCTGGGTGCCACACTGGCCGAAGTCGGGCCCGGCCGGGTGGTCATCGAACTGCCGTGGTCGCAGCCGCTGACACAGCAGCACGGCTTCCTGCACGCCGGCATGATTGCAGCGGCGCTGGATTCGGCCTGTGGCTATGCCGGTTTCAGCCTGATGCACATGGACGCCGCGGTGCTGACCATCGAATACAAGATCAACCTGCTGGCGCCTGCCAAGGGCCAGCGCTTTCGCATGGAAGGGGTGGTCATCAAGCCCGGCCGCACCGTGACGGTGGCCGAAGGTCGCGCCTTCGCGTTCGATGAGGGCCGTGAAAAACTCATCGCCACCATGGCCTGTACGCTGATGGCGGTGACGGGTCGCGACGGCATCCAGAACTGAACCAACGCATTTCCCAGGAGATTGACATGAACCTGCCGGGCCTGAACTTCCAGCTGGGCGAAGAAATCGATGCACTGCGCGATGCGGTGCGCGAGTTCGCCCAGGCCGAGATCGCGCCGCGCGCCGCCGAGATCGACGCCAGCGACCGCTTCCCGATGGAACTGTGGCGCAAGATGGGCGACATCGGCGTGCTGGGCATCACCGTGCCCGAGGAATACGGCGGCGCCAACATGGGCT
>JANYAN010000011.1 GCA_025361305.1 Burkholderiales bacterium | reverse complement strand
GTCTTCATCATTGGCAGCGGGCAACGGCTCTTCCTTTTTCTTGCGTGCGCGGTCTATGATGCGGTTCTTCGCCACTCGAAACAGCCATGCGCCGGCTTGTTCAATGGCATCGGTGGCGGCATAGAACTCGAGCAACACGTCTTGCAAGATGTCTTCGGCGTCAGCCGCATCGCGCACTTGGCCGCGGATGAAGTTGCCCAGCCGCGAACGCTCACGCGCAACGATTTCGGTGAAGCGCGAGGCGTTGGCGGGCATGGTGAGGCAGGGTGGCGAGGGTAGGCCGGCTAGGACGTCCATGTTAGGTAGACGATTGGGCACGGAAAATATTGTGCGCGGGCGGGCGCTACAGTACCCCAATGCATCGTCTCGCGGCCGCCCTGCTGATCGCCCTCGCGCTGGGAGCGTCTGCCCAACCGCAGAATCCAACCATGCAGCTCAGAAGCGGACGTTTGCGCGTCCTTTAAGACCCAGCATCGTGCGCGCTTCATCCGGTGAAGCCACCTCCAGACTGAGTTCGCCCAGGATTTGCCGGATCTTGCCGACCTGCTCCGCGTTCGACTCGGCGAGCTTCCCGCGTCCGATGAAGAGGCTGTCCTCCAGGCCCACCCGGACGTTGGCGCCCATCACCGCACCCATCGTCACGAAGGGCATCTGCTGCTTGCCTGCGGCGAACAGCGACCACACGTAGTCCTTGCCGAACAGGCGGTCAGCCGTCTGCTTCATCAGGAACACATTCTCCGGATCGGCACCGATGCCGCCCATCACGCCAAACACCGACTGGATCAGGAACGGAGGCTTGACCAGGCCGATTTCGACGAAGTAGGCGAGGTTGTACAGGTGGCCGATGTCGTAGCACTCGAACTCGAAGCGGGTGCCATGCGTCTGGCCCAAGTTCTCGAGGATGTAGCGGATATCGCGGAAGGTGTTGCGAAAGATGCCGTCCTCGGTGGCCTGCAAATAAGGCACCTCCCACTCATGCTTCCATTGCCGCGGCTTCTCGGCCATGCGGAACATGGCGAAATTCAGCGAGCCCATGTTCAGTGACGCCATCTCGGGCGACGCGCGCAGTGCACCCTCCAGGCGGTCTTGCAGCGACATCGTCACGCTGCCGCCCGTAGTGATGTTGATCACCGCATCAGTCTGTTCTGCGATGCGCGGGAGGAACTGCATGTACACGTCGGCCGAGGGCGAGGGGCGGCCATCCGCCGGATTTCGGGCGTGCAGGTGGATGATGGCCGCGCCGGCGTTGGCTGCATCGATGCTCTGACGCGCGATCTCCTCGGGCGTACAGGGCAGGTGCGGTGACATGCTCGGCGTGTGGACGGCGCCGGTGATGGCGCAACTGATGATCGTCTTGGTCATGGACTTACCCCGTAAGGCGCTCATCGAAGATCGCGACCGCACGGGTCCAGCCGGCCGAGGCCCCCCGGATCTTGTGCGGGAAGCAGCTGATGAAATAGCCGTCGGGCGGCAGCGCCTCGAGGTTGTGCAGCTTCTCGAGATGGCAATAGCCGATGTCGCGACCGGCCTTGTGGCCTTCCCAGATCAGCGACGCGTCGCGCGTGGCCTCGTACTTCTTTGCCGTGTGCACGAAGGGTGCGTCCCAGCTCCATGCGTCCGTGCCAGTCAGCCGCACACCGCGCTCCAGCAGGTACATGGTTGCGTCGTAACCCATGCCACAGCCGGATGAGACATAGTCGGCTTCGCCGTACCTGCGGCCGGCGCGCGTGTTGACCACGACGATCTCCAATGGTTGGAGCGCGTGATTGATGCGGGCGAGTTCTTCCGCAACTTCCTGGGCGGTGATAACGTGGCCATCAGGCAAGTGCCGGAAGTCCAGCTTCACGCCGGGCTGGAAGCACCACTCCAGCGGCACTTCGTCGATCGTGGTGGAGCGCTCCGCTTTGCCCAGCGCCTTGTTCATCGTGCTGTGGAAGTGATACGGCGCGTCGAGATGCGTGCCGTTGTGCGTCGAGAGCCGGACGGTTTCAACCGCCCAGCCTTCGCCGTCAGGCAAATCGCCCTTGCGAAGGCCGGGGAAGAAGGCGGCGATCTGTTCCGGCGAGTCCTCATGCGTCACGTAGTCGATGTGTGGCGCAAATGCGGGCGGGTCGCTCAGGACGTCGTTTTCCAGGTAGATGGACAGGTCGATGAAGGTGCGAGGCATGGCGTTCTTCGAGGATCAGTCGACAGTAATTTTCTTGGCTTTGACCAGGTCGCCCCACATCCGCTTCTCCTGGCGGATCATGGAGGACATGGCATCGACGCTGGCATTCATCGGCTCGCTGCCCATCTCGGCGATGAGCTTCTGCACTTCAGGCGTCTGCGTGATGCGCGTGATCTCCGCGTTGAGCTTCTGGACCACCTCGGTCGGCACGCCTGCCGGCGCCCAGATGCCGTGCCACCCGACAACGGCAACGGCCGGATATGTTTCCGAAATGGTCGGCACGTTGGGGAGTTGCGCGTGGCGACGGCTCCCGCTGTAGGCGATCGCGCGGACCTTGCCCGCGTTGATCATGGGAATGGCCGAGGCAGCGGGCTCGACGCACAGCGGGATCTGGCCCGACACCACGTCGATCATCGGAAGGCCCTTGTACGGCACGTGCAGCATCTGCACTTGCGCGCTCTGGTTGAACAGCTCCATGATCAGGTGAAGGAAGCTGCCGACACCGTTGGTGCCGTAGGCCAGTTCGCCCGGGTGCGTCTTTGCATAGTCGGCGAGTTCCTTCACCGTCTTGAACGGCATGTCGTTGTTGGCGACGATGAAGGCCCCCTGCGACAGCAGCGGCGAAACGGGCCGAAACTCTTTTTCGGGGTCGAAGGTGAGCTTGGAGTAGATCCAGGGATTGACCGTGAAAGAGCTCGACACGGTGTACAGGAGTGTGTAGCCGTCCGGGGGAGCCTTTGCGACAACATCGGAAGCAATATTTCCGGCCACTCCTGGACGATTCTCGATGATCACCGGGACGCTGAGGGCTTTGGACAGCCTCTCTGCGTAGATCCGGTTGTAGGTGTCGGGCGCCGTACCGGGCGGCCCCATGTTCACGAACTTGATGGTGCGCGATGGCCACGCCGGTTGCGCGTGGGCCGACTGCCAAGGTTGAAGGGTTGCAACCGCGAACGCGGCTGCGGTGCGGGCGATCATCTCGCGGCGGTGAATGGCCATGGGAATTCCTCTACGGTTTTGCGGGAACGACGGGGAGCAGCAGGAACGATGGATGTGCGCCGCCGGTATGGATCGTGATCTCACCTCCAAAGCGCTCCAGGGTCCGATCCTCGGGGTGGTCGTGCAGAAGAACGGAAGAACCTCGCAGAGGCTTTCCGTAGATTTCAGGCCACGGCCCGGGGAGGTCATGCTGGAAGTCCGTGCTGCCGACGGTCAGCACAAGTCGCCAGCCCTTGGGGAATACGAACGACATCGGCCAGATCTCGACCTGCAGTTCATAGATCTGCCCCGGTTCGAGAAACTGGAGTTCGTCATGGACGTGCACGGGGTGCCACGGTTGCGACTTCACGGGATCGAGCTTGCGGTGGGAAGCGCGCAGCCAGCCCTGCGCCAGCGGCGCATTGAATTCGGAAGCCGCGACGATGAGATGCTCCTTGCCGGCCGTGTCGTAGGCGCGGACTGTCAGGAAGAGATCGGCGTCCTTGGCGGTTGTCGATACATGGAGAGTGGCCGCAACCGGACCGGTCACTTCCGTCTCTTGCTCGAATGGAGCGGTGCTGAAGTTGGCTTTCCCGTCCAAGCCGTCGAATCGCGCTTGCGCTTCTTCGCGGGAGGGCTCGCCCGTCAGCCGGGATGAGGCAGCGTCGAGATAACTGCGCGTCCACTGCGTCCGGGCCAACGGCCACTCCTCCTCCTTGCGTTCGACGAAACGGTCGACGTGCCGCACCAGCATGCGGATCGGCGCCTCTTTGTCCCAACCGTTGTCTTCGCCCTTCAGGAAGTGATCGAAGAAACGTTTCTGGAGGGCGACGCCGTAATCCGTGTAGAACTCCGTCCAATGCTCGCGACCGTGGAATTCCATCCACTTCTGTTTGGACCCCGCACCCAGCCAACCCAGGACGTTGCCACGCAGGTGGACGCCGTGGCCGCCCCAGTTCCCGCAAGAGAGCACCGGCACCTCGATCGCCGCCAGATCCGGCGTGCGTTCCTTGTAGTAGCTGTCGTTGATGAGTTCCGCCGCCAGCAATTTGCCTGGGATATCCACCCGGTTGGCGAGCAACTCATCGTCGCTCAAGTCGTCGGGTCCAGCGATCGAGACGCCAGTGTTCGGATTGACGCGGGCGCGCGAGCCCAGGCCGTTCTGGACGTTGGCTATCTGGTTCGGATACCACTTCATCAGGAAGGTGTTGAGTATTCCTCCGTGCCTGCACGCGTCGCGGTACATGTCGCTGTAGCCCTCGAACGGGCAGATGGCCGCCAGATGCCTGGGCCGCTTGGCGGCCACCTGCCACTGCGTGGTGGCGTAGTACGAGACACCCGCCAGGCCGATCTTCCCGTTGCTCCACGGCTGCGTTCCGGCCCATTCGATGCACTCGCAAAAGTCTTCGATCTCGCGCGGCGACCAGCAGTCGATGACCCCGGGCGAACGGCCGGCGCCACGCGAATCGACGCGGACGCAGACATAGCCGAAGGGCACCCACCGTTCGGGGTCGGCAGTCTCCCAGTTGGCATAGCGGCCCGTGCTGCCACGCAAGACCTCGGGATAGTCGGAGGTCAGCCCTTTCCACTGCATCGGGAAGCCTTCGCCAAAGTGCAACCCCTTGGCGTAAGGGCCGCATGACATCAATACAGGGAACGGGCCTTCGCCATCAGGACGAAAGACATCGGCGCGGAGAACCGACCCATCGCTGGTGGCGATCTCGACATCCCAATCGATCTTCATTCAGCACTCCTCTAATCAGGTGTATCAAACAGCTGTTTAATGTAGTCGCTACCGGTGTTGGTCATACTCGGACAAACCCGAATCGGTCGTTTCAAGCATCCGTTTAAAATACTCGGGAATGACAAGTCAAGCAGTGCCAATTGCCGGAGATGCGCGTGAGCGCATCCTCGTCGCGGCCGAACTCCTCTTTGCCAGACGGGGCGTGGACAAGACTTCCACGCGTGACATCACCACCGAGGCGGGTGTCAACGTCGCCTCCGTCAACTACTACTTCCGCTCCAAGGAAGCACTGACCGAAGAGATTTTCATGAGGCTCGCACAGCGGGCCACAGTGCTGCGGCTGGCCGACCTGTCGAAATACATGGACGCGGCCAAGCAAGGCAAGCGGTCATTGCGCCTGGAAGATCTGGTCGACTGCTTCATCCGGCCGTACTTCGAGCCCGGCCTGCACGGCATGCTGCTTGCGCGGTTCATCCTCCAGCATAGATTGCATCCGAGCGAGATGACGCGAAGGGTCTTCGTGCAGCACCTGGACCCGTTCGCCATGGAGTTCATCGATGCGCTGTGCCTGACGGACAAGCGCGTCAGCAGGGTCGAATGGCTTTGGCGATACACCTTGCTCACCGGTACCGTCATGCTGGCCATGACGGACATCGGGCCCAAGAACCGCATGGTCGCGCTGTCCAACGGACAAGCGGATGCGTCGCACGCGGACGACCTTCGGCTGCACTTGCGTGAGTACCTTTGCCGGGCGATGAAGCACGACTAGCTGTCGCTCTTGCACCGCATCCAAGCTATCGGGCTCACGGCTGCGTCGTCCCGCTGAACTTGGCGCGGCTGCCATCGACGCGCAGCTGCGCGCAGCGCCTGACCCGCTCGGTCGAGCGCCCGCTCAGCTCCAGCAGGTTAAGGCATCGCAACGCAGTTGACTGACGCCAAGTGGAACCTTCACTATGCTTTAAGCTCAAAAACGTATCTCTGACGCGCGCTATCTCGCTTATGATGTAGCGCATGACTCCAACGGGCATCAGTGCTTCCTCTCGTAGCCAGCTAAGCCGCCTGCTGCGCGACAACCCGCCCGTGGTGACCCCTTCGGTCGCCGCTGAGGTTCTCGGGCTCACGCCCGCCGCTGCGGCCCGCCGACTCGCAGCCTGGTCCAGATCGGGCTGGTTGGCGCGCGTGCGTCGTGGCGCCTACGTGCCAGTGCCCATCGAGTCTGAGTCTGCCGACGTGGCCCTCGACGATCCTTGGTCGGTGGCCGTCGCGATCTTCTCACCGTGCTACATCGGTGGTTGGTCTGCGGCCGAGCATTGGGGCCTGACCGAGCAACTCTTTCGCTCGATATGCGTGATGACCGACAAGCGGCCCCACGATCGCAAGCCGGTGCTCCGCAAGGCGCGCTTCGACCTGCACACCGTACCGCCCAGCTACTTCGTCGGCATGAAGACGGTCTGGCGCGGTGGTACGCGTGTGCAGATCTCGGATCCCGCACGAACCCTGATCGACATGCTGGTAGTGCCGGCTCTGGGCGGTGGTATTCGGCATGTCGGTGACATGCTGTCGACGCTATTGCAAGAGCAACCCAAGGAGGCGGCAAAGCTTGGTACCTACGCCGCAAAGCTGGGCGTGGGCTCCGTCTACAAGCGTCTTGGATACCTCCTGCAGCGAGATCATCCCGAGCAAGGCGATCTGATGGAGACGTGCCGGGCCCGTCTCTCGGCGGGTTACGCCAATCTGGACCCCGCATTGCCGGCAGACCGACTGGCCACCGCGTGGCGCGTTTGGGTTCCCGAAAGCGAACTCAGGGAGCCACCGGCATGATCTCCAAGCAAGAGATTATGGCCCTCGCGGCCGAACTGCAGCTCCAGGCTCATGTGGTGGAAAAGGACTACGCCCTCGGCTGGTTCTTGGCAGGCATTTCGGCCCACCCGATCATCGGCCCGCGCTGGGTGTTCAAGGGCGGCACCTGCTTGAAGAAGTGCTACTTCGAGACCTATCGCTTCTCGGAGGACCTGGATTTCACGCTGCAGGACGCCGACCACCTGGATGAGAACTTCCTCGCGGGCGTCTTCGAGGAAGTGGGCGAGTGGGTCTACGACGCCTGCGGCTTGCAGCTTCCACCCGAAGCGCGCAAGTTCGAGGTTTTCACCAACCCTCGTGGCACGCAGTCGGCTCAAGGGCGCGTAGGTTATCGCGGGCCGCTCGGCCGCGCGGGCGATCCGCCCCGCATCAAGCTCGACCTGGCTACCGACGAGGTGCTGGTGCTGACGCCGGTGCAGCGCCCGGTTCACCACCCTTACACCGATCGTCCGACCGACGGCATTCACGTTCTCAGCTACTCGTTCGAAGAAGTCTTCGCCGAGAAGATGCGTGCGCTGGCCGAACGCCAGCGTCCGCGTGACCTGTACGACGTGGTGCACCTTTACCGGCGGCAAGACCTGCAGCCGGACCGCGCCGTCGTCCGCAGCACGCTCGCCCGCAAATGTGAGTTCAAGGGCATTGCGGTGCCCACCTATGCCGCGCTCACGGACCGCCCTGAGCGGGCGGCCATCGAGGTGGAGTGGGAGCAGATGCTCGCCCACCAACTGCCGACCTGTCCTCCCTTTGCCGAGTTTTGGCAGGAACTTCCGGAAGTATTCGAGTGGCTGAACGAAGCCATCGCCGCGCCCACCTTTGCTGCTGTGCCGAGCGGAGCGTTCGGGCGCGATGCGCTGGATACCACCTGGCGCTTGCCGCCGATGGTTCAGGCTTGGGGTGCCGCGGCTGGATCACTGGAAACGATCCGCTTCGCCGCGGCCAACCGCCTCTGCGTGCAGCTGGACTACACCAAGGTCAACGGCGAGCACACCTCGCCGACGATCGAACCCTACTCGGTTCGCCGCACGAGCGCCGGTTACCTGCTGTTGTTCGGCGTGAAGGCAGACACCGGTGAATCCCGCAGCTACCGGCTGGACCGCGTCAACGCGGCCACGGTCACGCGGCAAGCCTTCCGGCCCCGCTATGTTGTCGAGTTGACGGCGTCTGGCCCGCTGACCACACCCTCTCTCGTGCGCCCGGCATCGACCGCGGCTGCCTTTGCACCGGTTTGGCCATCCGCCCGCAAGAGTCTGGCGCCAGCGCGGCGCACCAGCCCCAAGCACTTCGGCCAGACTGGACTCAGCTACACCTTCGCCTGCACGGTGTGCGGCAAGACCTTCAAGCGCGGCACGTACGACACCACGCTCAACCCCCACAAGAACAAGCAGGGCTGGCCATGCCCTGGTCGCATCGGCTACCTGACATGAACAAGATCCCATGAACCTGCAAGAACTTCTCGCCAAGCTCGACTCGCCCATCGTCATCCGCCCCACGCGGCGCATGACCCAGGGCGAGCTGGAGACCTATCTAGACAAGGCCGCCGACATTCTGCGCGGCAACGCCGACCATTCCGAGTTCCGCGGCTACGTGTTCGCGCTACTGTTCTACAAGCGCATCAGCGACTGCTACGAGGAAGAGGTGCGCACCCAGACCGATGCGCTGGTCAAGGCCGGCGTTCCGCGCGACCAGGCGTTGGTGCTGGCCCGTGACCCACAGAACCACCACTTCACGGTGCCCGAACAGGCGGCCTGGGCCGACGTGGCGCGCACCGCCAAGGGCCACCTCGGCCAGGCCCTGAACGAGGCCATGCTGGCCATCGAGCGGGCGAACGCTCATCGGCAAAACAACTTCGACGGCATCCTCACCGGCAAGATTGACTTCAACAAGCAAGACGAACTGCCCCGCGACAAGCTGGTCAACCTGATCAACCACTTCAGCAGCCAGACCTTCGACCGCGCGCACGTCTCCGACGACCTGTTCGGTAACGCCTACGAATACCTGATCCGCAACTTCGCCAGCAAGGCGGGCAAGTCCAGCGGCGAGTTCTACACACCGGCCGAGGTCGGCTTCCTGATGGCCGAAGTGCTGCAACCACGGGCCGGCATGTCGGTGTGCGACTGGGCCAGCGGCTCGGGCGGCCTGCTGCTGCAGTGCATCCGGCACGTCAAGAAGCACGGCGACGACGTGCGGCAGCTGCAGCTGCACGGGCAAGCAATTGGGCATGTATGCCGAAGAGATCGATCAGCTCTTCTACACCAACGCTTACAGCGTGGGCGTGAACGAGACCCGGATGATGTACGGCGTGCCGCGCCGGCGGCTGCAGTTCTGGCTGCAGTGGCGCGACCCTTGGCCGCACGACATCGACGAATACGACGAGATGAAGGTCTCGCTGTACGGCCTGTTTGACCGCAGCAACCTGCTGGACTTCATCCGGCACTTCATCATCTTCGTCACCAAGGACGGGCGCACCGAGAAGGTGGTGGTGCGCTATCAGCAGTACCTGGCGGTCAAGGACATCGTCAACCGCGCCACCGCGCTGACCCTGCCTTCAGAGAAGCGCCGTGGCCTGATCTGGTACACGCAGGGATCGGGTAAGACGCTGACCATGATCTATGCGGCACGCAGCCTCTGGGAAGACCCGAAGCTGAAGTCACCGACGGTCATCCTGCTGGTGGATCGCGAGCAGCTTGGTGACCAGATGGACCGCGAGCTGAATTCCACCGGCACCGACAACGTGCACGTGGCTGCCAGCAAACGCGACCTGGAGGAGAAGCTGCGCGGCGACTACCGCGGCGTGATCCTCACCACAGTGCACCTGTTCGACGGTATGCCAGCCCGCATCACCCAGCAGCGGCCCAACGTCATCGTCATGGCCGACGAAGCGCACCGCTCGCAGGAGCGCGAGCTGGGCACCTATATGCGGTCGGCGCTGGAAGGCGCATCGATGTTCGGCTTCACGGGCACGCCGATCGAGAACGACGACCACAACACCCCGAAGGCCGGGGGCTACGTCAAGGAAGACGGCAAGATCGAGCGCTACATGGGCCGGCCCTACACGGTCAGGCGTGGCGCTGATCGAAGAGCTGGAGAAGGTTACCGACGCGGTGCGCCAGGCCATCGACGAGGTGAACCGCCCCATCGCGCAGCAACTCGCGCTGAAGGTGAAGGCGCGAAACCCCGCGATCGCCGACGCAGTGGCCGTCGAGGTGGCAGCGGCCACGTTGGAGGTGGCCGACAAGCATTGCTTCCCGAACTGGTGGGTCACGTCAACCGCAGACCCCGATTTGACGAAGGACCTGCTGATGATGGTGGCCACGAAGTTCTCAGCGGCCGGGCTGCTGACTGCCGATGCCATGGGCTTCATCGGCACGCTGGTGCGGACGCTCAGACGGCGGCGCTACCAGCCGCGTGCGGAGAGCGCGGCGGGTTCACCGGAAAGCGGCGATGCCAGCGCTGATTGACGACGGTGCGCCCGGCAGTCTGGTGTTGCCAGATGGGCGATCGATCGAGTTCGCGATTCGGTACTCCAACCGTGCGCGCTCGGCCCGCCTGCGAGTGGGCACCCGCGAGGGGTTGGTCGTCATCGTCCCCACGGGACTGCAACGCGAGCGCGTCCAGCAACTCGTCGCGAGCAAGCGCGATTGGATCGCGTCGAAGTTGGACGACATCGATGCGATCCGCCACCTGATCCCGCAGGTTGCTCCAGCACGCCCTCAGGCCTTCGACCTGCCCGCGCTTGCCGAGACTTGGCAAGTCGAGTACCGCGAGATGCGCCGCGCATCGGTCGGCGCCAAGACAGATCAACCCGGCCGCATCGTCGTCTTCGGTGCCATCGACGATGTCGATGCCTGCCATGCGGCGCTGCGACGGTGGCTGGCCCGCAGGGCGGCGGAAGCGCTACCGCCCTGGCTGGAGCGAGTAGGAGCGCAATGTGGGCAGCAGCCGACCGCTGTCGCCATCAAGAATCAGCGTACCCGCTGGGGAAGTTGCGCTGCCAGCGGGCGCATCAGCTTGAACTGCAAGCTGCTTTTCCTGCCGCGCGAATTGGTCCGCTACGTGATGGTTCACGAGCTTTGCCACCTCATCGAGCCCAATCACTCGCACAGATTCTGGACTCAGGTGAGGCAAATGGAACAAGCGGCTGATCTTCTGCATGGACGACTCAGAGACGCATGGAAGTCCGCGCCGCCTTGGGCCCAGCGAGGATCCGGCAATCGACTGTGAGGCCGCCGAGCGGCAATGCGTAGCCTTAGGTGGACAGCCCCTCCCCCAACCTCCCCACCAAAAACTCCACTGCCACCCGCACCTTCGGCACCTGATACCGCGCCTGCAGATACAGCAGATAAATCCCCGCCTCCCTCCCCCGCCCGATCGCCACCTCCTGCTCCAGCTCCACCCGCATCAGCTCCCCGCTCTCCAGCGCATCCCTCAATCCCCACTCGGACAACAGCGCCAGCCCTTTGTGCTTGCGCGCCATCGCGATCAGGCTTGCGCCGTCATTGCTGATGAAGGCGGCCGGCACGGCCAGCTCGCGCCACGCGCCGTCTTCGAAGCCTTGCCACTTGATCACCGCATGCGGCCCGCGGTAGTAGAGCGCGCTGTGTGCCTGCAAGTCGTCCAGCATGCGCGGCGTTCCGCGCTCGGCCAGGTACTTCGGTGACGCGACCAAGATAAATCGGTTGGGGTCCAGCCTGCGCGCCACCACGCGGTCTTGCGGCTGCGGCCCGCCGCGGATCGCCAGGTCGATCTGGTCGCGGCCCAGGTCTACGATGCTGTCGTTCAGGTGCAGGTCGATGACGATGTCGGGATATTTGTCGCTGAAATCCTGCAGCGCCGGCAGCAGCAGCAATTGCCCGTACGAGGGCATGGTGCTGATGCGCAGCGTGCCGCTGGGCGTGCTGCTGCGCTGGCCCACCAGCTCTTGCGCGTCGTCCAGCCGCCCGACGCCGGCGCGCACCTGCTCCAGGTACAGCGCCGCCCAGCTCGGTCAGGCGCACGGTGCGCGTCGTGCGGTGCAGCAGTTCGATGCCCAGCTCCTCCTCCAGGTCCGAGATGCGCCGTGAGATCGACGAGGCCGGCACGCCGAAAGCCCGCGCCGCCCCCGAGAAGCTCAAGGTGTCGGCCACCTTGATCAGGTATTGCAAGGCTCGGAGCTTGTCCATGGTGTTTCAGTGCGCGTTTGCGCCTTTGAATAAGAAGGCCGGCTATTAAAGGAAAGCCGGCTTCCCTTTAATAAGCTTGCCGACTCAACCGGAACTTGCCCCCATTGTTGCCGTTTCGGCAAATGAATTTGCGCATTGCGATGGATTCACGCGCCAATGGGTTCTCCCTAACATTCAATCCATCGCAACCCCCGCCGGCAAACCGGCCACGAAAGACCATCATGACCCGCATGCTCAAAGCCCAATACACCCAGCGCGGCCTGGTGCCGCAAGACGTGATTTCTGCCGTGCCGTTTGACCGGCCGGTGCTCGCCGAAGGCCAGGCGCTGGTGGCCGTGCTGGCCGCGCCCATCAACCCCAGCGACGTGCTGACGCTCACCGGCCAGTACGGCATGCTGCCGCCGCTTCCCGCGGTGGGGGGCAGCGAAGGGGTCGGCCGCGTCGTCGAGCTCGCGCCCGGCACGCAGGGGCCGGCCGTCGGCCAGACCGTGCTGCTGCCTGCGGGCTCGGGCACCTGGTCCACGCATGTCGTGGCGCCGGCCGCGCGGCTGATCCCGCTGCCCAACGAGGCCGATGCCAAGCAGCTCGCCATGCTGACGGTGAACCCGCCCACGGCCTCGCTGCTGCTCAGCGACTTCGTCACCCTGCAGGCGGGCGACTGGGTGATCCAGAACAGCGCCAACTCCGGCGTGGGCAGCTATGTGGTGCAGCTGGCCAAGCTGCGCGGCTTAAAGACCGTGAGCATCGTGCGGCGCGATTCGGCCGTGGTCGGCGTGCAGGCGCAAGGCGGCGATGTGGTGCTGGTCGATGGCGACGACCTCGCCGAGCGGGTGAAGGCCGCGACCGGCGGCGCCACGATCAAGCTGGGCATCGACGCGGTCGGCTGCAAGGCCACGATGCGCCTGGCCGCCTGCCTGGGCGAAAGCGGCACGGTGGTGAACTACGGCGCGCTGAGCGGCGAGCCGTGCACGGTGTCACCGCGTGAGCTGGTGTTCCGCGACGTCTCGCTCAAGGGCTTCTGGCTCGCCAAGTGGTTCCGCACCACGCCGCCGGCCAAGGCGTATGCGTTGCTCACCGAGCTGGCGGGGCTCATCGCCACGGGCAAGCTGAGCACGCCGATCCAGGCAACGTATGACGTGGCGCAGATCAAGGAGGCGGTGGCTGCGGCTGCGGCTGGCGAGCGGCAGGGGAAGATTCTGGTGGTGCCGGCGCAGGGGTAGTCCCGACACACGAGAGGCCCTTCGCACCCGTCTGGCCACATACACACCGGCCACCAGCCGCAGCCCCATCCCTACCCACGCAATCAAATTGGGAATGTCCCCCCAACTTGCAGCGGCACCCTGGTCCGCATGGCGTATGCGATCAGCAGCAGGAACGAGATGGCGAACAGGCCGCGGATGAATATCATCTGCGAGACTGGGAGCCTGGCGCTCGACTGCTGCGACAACCGCGATGGCCTCAGAAGTCAATCACCCCCGCCTTCCTCGCGTAGGGTAAATACATCTCGTCATAGAACTTCTTGTAGGCCGGCGGCGCGGAGGGCATCGGGTGGCGGCGCGTCTGGAAGCTGCGCTTGGGGTCGGCTTTCAACAATGCGTCGGCCGCCTGCTTGGACTTCGCCATGTCGCCCTTGCGTGCGTACGCCATCGCGAGCCATCCCCAGGCATCGAAGAACGTCGGATTGCCTTCCACTGTCTTCGTGAAATAGGCAATGCATGCGTCGTCGTCACCCAACACGTAGCTCACCCAGCCCAGGTTGAACGGCAACTGGTCGATCGGCCGCTTGGGATACAGCGCGATGCCCTTGAGCAGGATCTCCCGGGCCCTCTCGTATTGCCCCCCGAATATCAGCGTGTGTCCCAGGAGGTTGTAGGCCACGGGGTCCTTGGGCGCGAGGGCCAGAAGGGCCTCGGCGGACTGCAACTGGGCCGGGTAGTCGTCGTGGGCTTCGGAATACAGCGTGAGTGCGGTGTACGCCCAGGGATGATCGGGGTCGATCTCCTTGGCCGCGAGCGCGAGCCGCCGCGATTCTTGCAGTTGCGGCTCCCGCTGCGCCGGCTCGACCTGGTGCCCGAAGTACGTCACCTGCAACGCCAGGGCCTGCGCGAGCCCACCGAGCGCCGTGGAGTTCTTCGGCTCCAACGCCAGCAGGTCGCGCCAGGCCCCCTGGACCTTCGGAAAGAAATCGGGCGCGCGCTGGTTCATGCGCAGCGCCATGGCGCGCAGCAGCAGCTCGTTCGCCTTCGGCGTGCTGCCCTTGTGCATCTCCGCATCCCTTGCGGTCACGATCACCATCTCGCGGCCGATGCTGTTGCCGATGCGCGTGGTCACCTGGTCCTGCAGCGCGAACAGGTCCGACGTCGTGCCTTCGAAGGTCTCCGTCCACAGTTGCGCGTTCGATTGCGTGTCGGCCAGCTGGGCGCTGATGCGCAGCTTGTCGGCGGAGCGTTGCACCGAGCCCTGCAGGACGAAGCGCACGCCCAGGTCGCGGCCCACCTGCTGGGCGGAGGCCGCCTTGTCCTTGGCCGCGGCAGCGGCGGCCGTGCCGGCGTTGACGATGAAGGCGTCGCGGATGCGCGAGAGATCGGACGTGACACTCACCGTCAGGCCATCGGCCACGAAGGCCTGGGCTGCGTCGCCGGTGAGATTGGCAAAGGGCAGCACGGCGACGGACAGCGGGTTGACGATCTGAGCCGAGGCGGCCACCTCCGGCTTGCCCGCGACCGTCTTGTAGGTCGTGTAGTAGCCGACGAGCCCGCTGAGCACGGCACCGCCGCCGGCCACCGCCACGACCCAGCCCTTGAAGCGGTGGAAGTGGCTGCCCCAACCCGGTGTGCCGGATACGGTCGAGTCGATCGATTCAGTCGCCATGGCTGTCCCCGTCCAATGTTGAGCTGGCGGGGCAAGGCTAGCAGAAAAGGATCGGGTTCAACCAGGGCGAGTCGCGACATGCTGGGTAATGCCAGACTCTTGAGGTCGGCGCAGGCGACGGGGGCCGATCCCGAACCGCCACAGCCGACGAGCAACGCAACGGCCAAGGCGCCGGCGGCAACGAGGTATCGAATCATGCTGTCTCCTATCTACTTTCGTAGAATAACTTCTACTATAGGAGAATACTAGGCGTCGCCTGCGAAAAGCACAAGGCATCGTTCTTCGGGGTTAACCCTGATTCATAACTGCTGCGCCGACCCACTGACGAGGCGCCGGGCCGATCCTGCGCCGTCTTGCCGAAGCTCAGGTTATCTACTATGGTAGATAATAGTGATCAAAATGGAAAAGGCAAACGTACATGGCCCGCAGCACCGCCACACGCAAGAGCGAAGTTGAAACCGACGATTCGGAGCAGGCCGTCGCGCAATTGGCGGCCCGCATCCGGCAGTTGCGCGCCCATACAGGGATGACGCTGGAGCAGCTCGCGCAGCGGTCCACAGTGAGCCGCGCAATGCTGTCCAAGGTGGAGCGCGGCGAGAAGAGTCCGACCCTCGCGGTCATTGTCAGGATCGCGGGCGGCTTCAACATGTCGCTCTCCGCCTTCCTCGGCGCGGAGCCGGATCCGTCGGACGTCGCGATCATCCGCCACAACAAGCGACTGACGTTCAAGGATCCGGAGACAGGATTCGAGAGGGCGGTGCTTTCGCCGGCGCATCTGGACAACGGTGTGGAGGTCGTGCTCCATCGGATCCCACCCGGCCAGTCGTCAGGCGTGCTCCCCGCATACTCCGTGCCCACCGAGAAGTACATCGTCGTCCATGAAGGCAAGCTCACCGTCTACGTCGACAACAAGCCGCACCAGCTGTCCACGGGCGATTCAATGTATTTCGAAGTGAAGGCCGCGTACAGCCTGGTCAACGAAGGCGAAAAGCCCTGCGCCTACTACATGGTGATCGTTCGCAAGCGCTGATCAGCGCGAGCCGTCTTTCACTGGATGTCCTTGCGCCGGCTCCTGGAGAACGGCCAAAAACCGGGCTTGTTGCCACTCCCGCAACCCCGCTACCACCCCACCCCAAACTTCAGCGCCAGCATCACCCCCGTCCCGCAGACAATCGTGCCGAACAGGCTGCGCCGCCACGCGTAGAACGCCAGGCCGGCCACGGCGCCGAAGATGCGCGGGTCGCGCCAGGTGTCGATCAGGTGGCCCTGCGTCAGCACCAGCTCCGGCGCCACGACAGCGGCGAGCGCGGCGATGGGCGCATAGCGCAGGCCTTCGCGCAGCCAGTTGGGCATCGGCAATTCCTCTTCCGGATACAGGAAGAAGGCCCGGCATCCCAGGGAGACCACGGCCATGCCGACGGCGGTGAAGAAGACTTCCAGCCCGCTCATCGCTTGGCCCTCACACTCAGGCGACGCGCCTGATCTGCCAGCGCGCTGAAGGCTACCGCCGCTGCAATCGCAACCAGGATGTTCAGCTTCAGCGGCAGCGCGTAGGCCGCAACCGCCGCGCTTGCAGCCACCACAGCAGCCACCCAGGTGGAGCGGCTTTGCAGCTGCGTACAGGTCAGCGCCAGCAGCGCCATCGTGCCGGCAAAGCCCAGGCCCCATGACGCCGGGATGCCGCTGCCCGCGACAATGCCGGCGATGATGGATGCCTGCCAGACCACGAAGGTCATCAGCGCGCTGCCCAGAAAGTAATCCTCATGCCGCGTCCCTGGCTGCGGTTCCGGGAAGCGGTGGATGAACAGCGCGAACGTTGCGTCGCCAACCAGGTAGCTGAGCGCCATGCGCTGCCGCCGCGGCAGGTGCGCGAAGTAGGGGCGGAAGTTGAAGCTGAACGCCAGGAAGCGCAGGCTGACACACAGCGTGGTGGCGCACACCACCCAAATCGGCGCACCGGCAGCGATCAGCGGCAGGGCCGCAACCTGGGCCGAACCGGCATACACGATGAGCGACATGAAGATGGCCAGTGGCACGCCCATGCCGCTCTTGGCCATGGCGACGCCCGCGACGAGCCCCCACGCCCCGATGCCGATCGCCATCGGCACGGCCTCGCGAGCGCCCTCGCGGAACATGGGCCGCCGTGCGAGGGCCAGCACCCTGGCGCGAATCGATGCGAGTTGCGAGCCGGCTTCGCTCACCCGGCCCGCTTGTTCAGGATCGCCGTCGCCGCGCGCGAATTGGGTTTGCGCTGCAGGAAATCGCTGATGTACTTGCCGGCATCAATCAGCTTGTCGAGGTCGATGCCGGTCTCGATGCCCATGCCCTGCAGCATGTAGACCACGTCTTCGGTGGCCACGTTGCCGGTCGCACCCTTGGCGTAGGGGCAACCGCCTAGCCCGGCCGAGGAAGTGTCGTATTGCCAGACCCCCATTTCCAGCGTGGCCAGCGTGTTGCCCAGCGCCTGGCCATAGGTGTCGTGGAAGTGACCGGAGACGTCATCGATGTCGTAGTGTTTCAGCGCCGCCTCCATGGCCCGCTGCACCTTGACCGGCGTGCCGACGCCGATGGTGTCGGCAACACCCATGTGCTGCACGCCGATTTGCTTCATCAGCCGCGCGACCATCTCGACGCGCGCTGGCGCCACTTCGCCTTCGTAGGGGCAGCCGACGGCGCACGAGATCGCGCCGCGGACATAGATGCCCTTGTCCCGCGCCGCGGCCACGACCGGCGCGAATCGCTCGATGCTTTCGGCGATCGAGCAGTTGATGTTGCGCTGGCTGAAGGCCTCGCTGGCCGCACCGAACACCACGATCTCGTCGGGCCTGCTGGCGAGCGCCGCCTCGAAGCCTTTCATGTTGGGCGTCAGCACCGAGTAGCGCACACCAGGCTTACGCTGGATGCCGGCCATGACTGCAGCGGCATCGGCCATCTGCGGCACCCACTTGGGCGAGACGAAGCTGGTGACCTCGATTTCCTTCAGGCCCGCGTCCTGCAACCGATGCACCAGGCCGATCTTGATTTCGACCGGCACCGGTTGCGCCTCGTTCTGCAAGCCGTCGCGCGGGCCGACGTCGACGATCTTGACTCTGCTGGGTAATTTCATGCTCTGTTTTCTTTCTCCCTCTCCCGCTGGGAGAGGGCAGGGGTGAGGACTAGTATCCTCTCTGCACGTCAACCACGCCGGCGATGGGCACTCCCCGTTCCAGCGCCTGGATCTTGCCGGCGATCTGCGCGATGGTCACGTCGCGCAGGGTTCGCGCCGAGGTGTGGGGCGTCACCGTGATCTTGGGATGGCGCCAGAACGGATGTTCGGGCGGCAGCGGCTCGGTGCGGAACACATCGAGCGCCGCCCCGGCCAGCTGGTCGCTGTCGAGCAGGGCGATCAGGTCCTCGTCCACCAAGTGGGCACCGCGTGCCACGTTGATGACGTAGCCGCCGGGCAGTAGCCGCGACAGGGTGTGGACGTTCATGATGTCGCGCGTCTGCGGCGTGAGCGGCAACAGG
>JANYAN010000553.1 GCA_025361305.1 Burkholderiales bacterium | reverse complement strand
CCCGAGGGACCGCGCCCAGATGGTGCGCGAAGTGCTGCGCTCGCTCGGCCAGCCCCGCGTGGCCGCGCCGGCCTGAGCAGGAGTCAATGAGAAAATCGGCGAAATGAGCGCATCCGTCCAATTCGCACCAGGCTTGGTGATCCAGGGCTTCACGCCACCGCTGGCTCTGCGGGATTTCCGGCTGATCGCCTTTGACATGGACTCGACGCTGATCAACATCGAATGCGTGGACGAAATCGCCGACGCTGCCGGGCGCAAAGCCGAAGTCGCCGCCATCACCGAGGCGGCCATGCGCGGCGAGATCGCCGATTACAAGGAGAGCCTGCGCCAGCGTGTGGCCCTGCTCGAAGGCGTGGGCGTGGCGCACATGGAAGACGTCTACGCCAACCGCCTCCAGCTCAATCCGGGTGCGGCTACGCTGGTAGATACCTGCAAGGCGGCGGGCCTGAAGGTGTTGCTGGTCTCAGGCGGTTTCACCTTTTTCACCGACCGGGTGCGCGACAGGCTGGGCATCGACTTCACCCGCTCCAATGTGCTGGGCATCGACGACGGCAAGCTCACCGGCCGCCTGGTGGACCAGCCCTGGGGCGACATTTGCGATGGTGCCGAAAAGCGCAGGATGTTGCTGGAAACCTGCCGGCGGCTGCAGATCTCGCCGAGCCAGGCAATTGCGGTGGGCGACGGTGCCAATGATCTACCGATGATGGGCAAGGCAGGACTGTCTGTGGCCTACCACGCGAAGCCCAAGGTGCGGGAGCAGGCGATGGTGGCGATCAATTCAGGCGGGCTGGATCGCCTGCTGGAAGTCGCACGGTAAAGCGGGTGCCCTCATCGGGTTCACTTGCCACGTCGATCGTTCCGCCGTGCCTGTGAACCGCGTTGCGTACGATCGCCAGCCCCAGCCCGGTGCCCTGGATCGCGCCCACATTGCTTGCCCGGTGGAATGATTCGAACAGGTGAGTAATTTCGTCGACCGGAATCCCGATACCCTGGTCGCTGACTTCGAAGACCGTGGCGTCGCCATCCTTGCGTACGCTGAAGCGCACCGGCCCGCCCTGCGGTGAGTATTTCAGCGCGTTCGACAGCAGGTTGCTGAATATGTGACGCAGCAGTTTTTCGTCGTACAGCCCAACACCCACGCCGTCACCGAAGTCGGTCACGATTTCGCTCTGGCTGCCGGGTTGCTGGGCTCGCGCTTCGTCGACGAACTGCCGGCACAGGGGCAACAGGTCGAGCTGCTGCGGCTGGAACTCAAGCATCTGCGCGTCTGCTTTCCCCAGGAGCAACACGCGGTCCATCATGCGCGACATGCGCTGAACCGAGGCCGCTATGCTGTCCAGTAATTCCACCCGCTCGGGCTGGGGCAGCCGGTCGCCGTAGTGCCGCAACAATTCCTGGGCCGACAGAATGGCGGCCAGTGGCGTGCGAAATTCATGGCTGGTCATGGCGACGAACCGGGTGCGCAACTGATTCAATTCTTTTTGCTGCTCCAATGCCTCACGCATTTCGGCGTCCGAACGCTTGCGGTCCGTGATGTCCAGGAAGGTCCAGATCACGCCTGAATCGGGATCGTTGGGCCGTACGCAGCTGCCGCCCATCTCGACCCAGAACAACCCGCCGTCGCGGCGGCGCAGCTGGCGCTCGCATATATAGGACCCGGTCGCGATCAGGGCTGCGCGCGCTTGCGCACCGAAGCGTTCCCACGACTCCTCGTCGGGATGGATATGGCGCGATGACTGGCCGATCAGGACCTGTGTGGGGTATCCCAGCATCTGGGCGAACTTCTCGTTGACCCATTCGTGGCGCCGCGCCACCGACAGCACGATCCCGACCAGCGCGTTGTTGAGGATGGCCTCGCGCTCGGACATGGTTCGTTGCAGCTGACCTTCAAGCTCCTTGCGCTCGCTGATGTTCATGATCACCCAGACCGTGCCCTGGCCCAGATCGCCGGCGCTCACGGCCTTGCCCGAGAGCGAGGTCCAGATCAGCGTGCCGTCGTTGCGGCGCATCTGCATTTCCGTCTGATAGACCTCGCCGCGGGCGACGCATTCCGCCACCGCGCCGCCAATCTGGAGGTAGTGTTCGCGCGACAGATAGAACGGCTCCATCGAGGTCACTGTCCGTTTGCCAACGCCAAAGATGTCGCGCAGGGCCTGGTTGGACCAGCGCAGGCGACCCGCCGGCGACAGGAAGGCGATCCCCACGATCGAGCTCGCCAGGATGATCTCGCGCTCCTGCAGCACCGTCTTCAGGCGCTCCTCGGAATCCCGCAACGCCTGGACCATGGCGTGTTCGGCGGCAATCCGGGCCTGCGCCTGTTCCTTGAATCGCCTGGCCACGTTGATCCGGTCGGCCAGCGCGAACGACAGCAGAATCATTTCAAGTGCTGAGCCGATCAGCAGCGCGTTGGCCGTGATGGCATTGGACGGCAGCAGGCCGGTGTTGTGCAGCGCCAGGGTGACGACCCCCAGCAGCAGCAGCGCCCATGCGGTGAAGAAGTAGCGCGCGCCGGCGAACTCGCGACGGATGCTGATGAAGCCAACGACTGCCATGGTGATCACGCTGATCACGGCCAACACCGTGACCATCAAAGATGAGACCGTGTAGGGCAGCGCCAGCGCTGCCAGCATGGCAAGCAGCCAGCCCGCCAGCTGGGCCAGCAGCAATTTATCCAGCGCTGGCATGCGCGCCGGACTGGACAGGAATGTACGTGCGAATTGCAGCCCGAAGATGGCCGCCGCTGCCATGCCGACAGGGGGCGACACACTGTTCCACCAATCCCACTCAGGCCAGAGGAACTGCGCGCCCATGCCCGTGAGGGCAGCCTGTCCGAGGGCCATCGAAGCGGCAAAGGCGACGTAGACCAGGTAGGCGACATCGCGCACCGACATGAACAGAAGCAGGTTGTACAGGAGCAAGCCGATCAGCAGACCGAAATACAGGCTGAGCGCGGAATAATTGGCCTGGTCGTGCGCCCACAGGGCGGCCGGCCGCCACAGGCGCGTTGGCGCCGACACGGTCCCCTCCGATTCGATCCTGAGGTAAAGCGTCCCCGGCGCGCCCGGCGCAAGGTACACGGGCAGAACGTGGTTGCGGTGCGCGATCGGCCGACTGGTGAAGGGCCGCAAGTCGCCGGCCAGTTGACGCTCGAACCCGGAAACCTTTCCCGGCGAGTAAAGATCCAGCTTGTCCAGCGGCGGATACGCGACTTCCAGAAGCCACTGCGGTGCCGTTCCAGGCAGGGGATCGAGCGTGACTCGTAGCCAGATCGCAGAGCGGGTAAGTCCGAAATTCGCACCCGGACCGGATTGCGCGACCGGTGTGAACCGGGATTGCGCGGCGGGCCGGAGGATGTCGTCAAGCGTGAGTTTTCCTTCCGGGTCCTCGAGGTAGCTGAAGGCGCGCGACAGGTCGTAGCTGTCCTGCGGCCCGATGACGAGCGAGCCCGCTTGCGCCAGCCCAGCAGCGGGCCAGAACGCCAGTGCGAACAACAGCCCCCAGGCGACGCGCTTGCACCGCGCCCTCATGCCCGCTCCACGCGGGCGCTGCCCGCTTCGACGGTGAAGCGTGCCAGCGTTTCAATCCGGGTATCGGCGCGCGTGGGGTCATCCACAACCCGCAGGGTAGTGGTCAGGCGCTCGGGCGTGAACTCGGCGACGCCGTAACCCTTGCGTTGACCGTCGGCAAACATGAAGTGCGGGTTGCGCGCCAGCCGCCTCGCCGCCAGGGCAGCGCCCCCGCCACGCGACGTGATGCTTGTGCCGCAAAACTCTACGCCGATGCTTGCGCTGTCAGCCTGGTCATAGTTGACCAGAACGTGCCCGACCCAGTTCTCGTGAACGTCACCACCGAGCAGCACCGCATTGGGGACAAGATTCTTCTGCAGCGAGGCCGTCAATCTGCGGCGTGCGGTGGGATAGCCGTCCCAGCCATCGTTCCAGAGCGTGCGGCCAGCGCCAGCCGGTGTTTCGCGCTGGCCGAACAGCGTTTGCTGGCCGACCACGGACCATTGCGCCCCGCGCGGGGCCAGCGCGCTGTCGAGCCACTGCTCCTGCGCCGGGCCCAGCAGCGTGCGCGCCGGGTCGTTCCACTGCGGGCAGGTATCCGGATCGACGTAGCTCGAACCCAGGCGGCCGCCGCGTGTGCAGGCGTGCGGATCCCGGTATTGCCGCGTATCGAGCAGATACAGCGTCGCCAGGCGACCGAACCGCTGCTGGCCATAGATCCGTGTCTCGGCACCCGCTGAAAGGCCGGCCAGGGCCCGCGTAAGGACCGAGGCGCGCAGCGGCATGTGTTCGTAAAACGCCTGGTAGGCCGCGGCCCGGCGGGTCGCAAAATCGGCCACTGGCGGGCCGCTGTCACCGGCCTGCAGTCCCGCGTAATCATTCTGTACCTCATGGTCGTCCCAGGTCACCAGCCACGGGCAGGCAGCATGCATCGCCTGCAGATCGGCCTCGCTCTTGTACAAGGCATAACGCTGGCGATAATCGGCCAGGTCAATTTT
>JANYAN010000457.1 GCA_025361305.1 Burkholderiales bacterium | reverse complement strand
AATATAAACCAATTTGCACCATCTGAAGCCAATGTCAATGATACATATTGAAATGTCATAATTATAGATGATTGACCATCTATTAATTGATTTGATAATATCGTTATTTGACCTGTTCCTATGTTTTTAATGTAATAAACGTTACTACTTGAATTTGCATTAGGTAACGTTAATGAGATAGTATTTGTAGCAAAATAAATGTAATCTGTTAAAGGAATATTTGCTAATGTAATAGATGATCCAGTTGTTAAAATTACTCTTGAAAATTTAGTAGTATCCACATAATTTTTATCAACAAGCGATCTTGTAGTGTAATTTGATGAATAATCAGATGCATATTTTAAACCATTAGTTCCATTAAACGTAGCATTAAAGCTATCTAACGTTAAATTTACTGAAGATATATTAACATTGTTTAATCTAGAAACGTTTTGACCTATGTTAAAATTGACATTACCTGTTAATAATACATCAGATGACAAAGCACCGTTCAATGTAACAGTGTTTACATTCTGAGTTAAACCGTTTGTGAAAACTAAAGGAGTTCTATTAGCATATCCAGAAGTACCGTTGAATAAATCTGATATCGTTGAAACAACCTGTGTTCCTATTTGATTAGCTCTATTTAAATAATACGATCCTGTTTGATTATTTAAATTAAAAGAATTAGCAGCATTAATTGCCCAACCAGCAGTTCCGTTAAAAGAAGATGATACTGATTGTACAGCTGTTGTGAAATCTGATATCGTAGATGATAATTGTGTACCAGTGTGATTAGTTCTGTTTAAATAATAAGATCCAGATTGACCGTTCAATTGAAATGAATTAGACGCATTATTGGCCCAACCTGAAGTGCTAGCAGTTACAGAACCGCCTGAATTTGTAGGTATCTGCCAGGTTCCGTTTCCGTTAGCATCTGCTGTTAATACATAACCAACAATTGCGCTTGTACCTAATTTAAAACCGTTTGTCCATAATTTTCCGTTTGTTATCAAAGAATAAGAATTTATAGATGGGATGTTAAAATTATTACCGCTAATAGGTTCACCACCTATAGTTAACGTTGCAAAATTAGTAATAGCTGTTTGTGAAACGGTAACATGACTGTACGTAGCGTTTCTAATATAAAAACCAGTGTAATCAACGAAAGGAGTTCCTCCAGCGGTGAATTGCGTATCACGAGGTGCAAAAATGACATCAGGATCACCTGAATAATCGTTTAATGGAGTAAAATCTAATAAAGAACCACCCTGATAAGTAAAACCACCTATTGTACCAGCCGCACCTGTATTTGTATTAGCTATAAATCTATACGTCGTATTAAAACCGTTTGCAGTTGCAGTTGAAATAGTAGGCAAAAGAAAACTAGTGTTATTACTATTTGCTATAAATCTATTTGTATTGTTTTGTACAAATACTAAAAATTGATTATCTGCTGTTCCAAATGTCCTTGATGCGCCATATCTACTTAAATCATATATAATCCTATTCCACGATGTACCATTATGAATATATGGAAAATTGGAATCCATAGTCATCATACCGTTTGTACCGGCCGAAATATTAGATCTTAAAGCAGTGGTTAATTTAAAAGCCTTTGTATTAGATTTCAAATCAAAAATTATGCTATTATTCGTTGGATTAGTTCCTCCAATAGTAACATTACCGTTGGTTACCATTAAATTGCCATTAACTCCTAAGGCGTAATTATTGATAGCTGTTCCAGTAGGAGCGTCAAAATACGCTGTATATGCGTTTGTTGTAGTAGAAGATCCCGTTATAACATTAGACGTATAACCGTATAAACCGTATACATTTGTTACGCTCATATTATTATTTAAAATAGGTACGCTAAATGATGCGGATGATACACTTAATCCTGTTAATGCATTTGATGACGTTATAATAGGATTTGTCATCAATATGTAATTGTACTCAACGTTTGATCCAAACGATGTAGCAGTTATAGATGCATTTCTATTTGAAAGAGTTGATCCTAAATTTAGCGCTGGTGTTATACTCAATAAAGGAGAAGCGGTCGGCGTAATATCAATTCCTCCATTTGCATTTGTAATTCTAGAATTAGTTCCAACACCGGTCGCGTTCAAATTTAAAGAAACGTTATTGACGCCTGTTAATGTTAATGTAGCAGTGTTGGCAATTAACGTTAATGATGAAATGTTAGATGAAGTAGTACCTACATTTATTTGATTGGTATTATTAAAAACACCATTGTTTCCTATATTTATAATATTATTTCCAGCTCCTGTTAAACTGAAATTGTTTGTATAAACGGACGAAGCATTGAACGTAAACGTGTCACCAGTTGCGGTAATACTATTTGTAGAAAGAGTACCTCCCATCGTTAATTGATTTATCGCACCGTCAGTTCCAGTTAAATTTATTGCATTGATAGGTCCATTTGATCCTGAAAAATATATGCGTTGTAATGCACCGTTGGTAGTTGAAAAATTTATTCGATTACTGTTATCGCTTGTGAAATTTATATTATTGTTAGCAGCAGTATTAGTGTTTCTTATAATATTTGTACTAGCATTGTCCAAACCTAAATTTCCATTTAATCCTATAGAATAATTATTCAACGCGCCTGTTGTTGCATTAAAATACGCACCAAAACCGTTAGTACCAGATGCTGCTTTTGAATCAACTGTAAGACCAGTAGATTGACTTATTCTAACATTTGATACTGAACCTAAAGAATTTATTGAATTGTAATAAGTTAAATAATTCAACGCATTACCTGATGTGTTTGATGAAAACACGGAATTGATGACGTATTGCTGAGATGCGATTACATTACTACCAGTTATTGCGCTAAAATCCTTTTCATATTCTATAGGAGATCCGTATTTTATAGTATTCATTTTTAAATATTTTTTTATAACGCTATTATCAACACTTTATAAACATCAGTTGGTGCTACAGCGAATCTAATCGTAACAACATTAACGTTTGTTCTTTCAACAATTGTTAATATAGTATCATACGGAGATGTTGATCTATATATTTGAACAATTGCATCATACGTGTTTAGATTATGTGTTATTACAAAATCAGTTATGATACCGTTTCCAGTTATAGAATTTTTATATTGATAAGATTGTATAATTGATAACGTTGCAGTATTTAAATCCGATATAGTATTAGCAGTTTGTACACCGTTGTGATTAGTTCTGTTTAAATAATATGATCCATTTTGATTGTTTAATAAATTAGAATTTAAAGCAAATCCTGATGTACCATTAGCATATATTCCTTTAACGTATCTATCTACGTAATCTTTATCAACTAAAGACCTTGAAACAAAATTAGCACTGTAATCTGCTCCGTACTGAACTCCCTGATATGACGCAACGTTTCCTTGAAAATATAAATTATAAGAACTTCCGCTGTCTATTATAGTATTAGCAGTCAATGCTCCTCCTAATTTAATATCATTTGATATTTTCGTCAAACCATTTGACGCTGTTAATGCAGGTATATTTCCTATAGCACTCGTTACATAACCTTTATCAACTAAACTTCTGACAGTGTATGTGTTTGAATAATCTAATGCATATTCTATTCCTTGACCATTGCCTGATATTATGTTTATTGCTCTATTGGAATTTAAATTTATATCAGTTGTGTTTGTAACAATATTTAAATTACCGACGTTAATCTGTAAATTTGAACCAGATAAACTTGCATCTATATACACATCTGCGTACATAACACCTCCTAATTTAATATCATTTCCGGACTTATTTAATCCATTCGATGCTGTTATTACAGGTATATTTCCTATAGCACTCGTTACATAACCTTTATCAACTAAACTTCTGACAGTGTATGTGTTTGAATAATCTAAATCATAAGTGACACCTGGAAATGCATTTGTTTTCTTTTTGAAAACGATGCTATCTGAAGTAATATTTAATCCACCAGAATCAGATATTATTGAACTTGAATTTGTATTAAGAGTAAAATTGAATAAATTATCAAAAGTTAATGAATTAAAAGTATTTCCATCTATTACAGTATTAGAACTTAATGTTCCGCCCAATTTAATATCATTGTTTAAAAACGTTAAACCGTTTGATGCTGTTATATTTACTGCACCACTTGTAGCCGCGATATATATCGCGTCGTTTACATATTCGTAACTGGCTATAATATGTGTTAAATTACTGTCCCTGTATTTCAAAAGACCAGAATCATATGATAAAGAGCCTTCTAAACTATTTATTCCAGTAGAAGGACCTAATAATAGATTGAATATATGATTATTGTTAAGATCAATGTCAGTAAGAAAACTCTTAATATTCGGCATTAAAGTGCGACTTCCTTTTGCTTTATATATTAAAAAATATACTTTTAAAAGGCTTGTAAACAAAAAAGGATCGAATTAATTCGATCCTTTTT
>JANYAN010000456.1 GCA_025361305.1 Burkholderiales bacterium | reverse complement strand
CGCCCGTTCTTCAACATTGTCGTGGCCGACAAGCGCACGCGTCGCGACGGCCGTTTCATCGAGCGTATCGGTTTCTACAACCCGATCGCCAAGGATAACGAGGAAAGCATCCGCATCGCCCAGGACCGCCTGACGCACTGGCGCAGTGTCGGTGCCCAGCCATCGCCCACGGTGGAACGCCTGATCGCCCAGGCTGCCGCCAAGGCCGCCTGACGACATGGCCCCCACGGTCAGCTTCGCTTCCCTGCCCGTCGAGGGGGCCGCAGTCGCCTTGGGGCGGCCCGGCGCCGCCTGAATGGCGGGTGCCTTGCCGGCGGGTGTCGAACCCGCCGAGCTGCCGGCCGATGCGATAGAGGTTGGCCGCGTCGCCGACGCCTGGGGCATCAAGGGCTGGTTCAAGGTCCTGTCCCACAGCGCCGATCCTGAGGCGCTTTTTTCTTCCAAACGCTGGTATCTGCAGCCATCCGAGCGGGGCGCCAAGACCTTTGCCGGCACGGTGCTGCTGCGCGTGCGCGAGGCCAAGGAGCATTCGGGCTCCATCGTCGCAACCGCCCACGAGATCGACGGCCGCAATGCCGCCGAGGCGCTGCGTGGCGCCCGGATTTTTGTTCCGCGTTCCAGCTTTCCCACTGCCGGCCAGGATGAGTACTACTGGGTCGACCTGATCGGCCTGGCCGTGGTCAATCGTGAAGGTCTCGGCCTGGGGAAGGTGAAAGAATTGCTCTCCACCGGGCCACAGACCGCGCTCGTGATCGAATACGAGGCCGAAGGCCAATCCCGGGAACGCATGATTCCGTTCGTCGCGGCCTATGTCGACTCCGTGGACTTGCCAGGCAAGCGCATCACGGTCGACTGGCAAACCGATTACTGATACCTTGCGGGACGGATCTTTAGCTCTGTCCCCAACTGACTGAAGAATGCGCTTCGACGTCATCACCCTGTTTCCGGAGTTGTTCGCGCCTTTCCTGGCCGCGGGCGTGACGCGCCGGGCCTACGAAACTCAACTGGTCAATGTGCGACTGTGGGATTTGCGTGGCCACGCCGAAGGCAACTACCGCCGGGTGGACGATCGCCCCTTCGGAGGCGGGCCGGGCATGGTGATGATGGCGTCACCCCTGTTGCGCTGCCTGCAGGCCATTCGCACTGAGCGTGCCGATGCGGCCCCCGTGGTGCTGTTTTCGCCCATTGGCCCGCGGCTGGACCATGCCGGAGTCGAGCGCTGGTCGGCCAGCGCCGGCGCGGTGCTGGTGTGTGGCCGCTACGAAGGCGTAGACCAGCGCTTCATCGACCAGTACGTCGATATGCAGATCAGCCTGGGCGATTTCGTCCTGTCGGGCGGTGAAGTGGCTGCCATGGCCCTGCTGGACGCGGTCGCCCGCCTGCAGCCCGGCGTGCTGAACGACGAAGGCAGCCACCAGGCCGACAGCTTCAATCCGGCCCTGGATGGCTTGCTCGATTGCCCCCACTACACCCGGCCGGAAGAGTGGGAAGGGCACAAGGTTCCCGCCGAATTGATGTCCGGTCACCACGCACAGATCGAGCGCTGGCGGCGCGAACGGCGGCTGGAGATCACCGCCCGCCACCGGCCGGACCTGATCGCGGCGGCCCGCGCTGCCGGGCACCTGTCGCAGGCGGATGAGGCCTTTTTGGCAAAACCCGAATAAATTGTTTATAATCAAAGGCTTTCCGATCCTCTGCCCGGCCGCCCCCAGACCGCTTTGATACGGCGCTCATACGGGGCCTTTTGCGTAGCGCGAGCACGATCGACTTAGGAAAATCATGAATCTCATCCAGACCCTGGAGCAGGAAGAAATTTCCCGCCTGGCCAAGAAGATCCCCGCCTTCTCGCCCGGCGACACCGTGATCGTCAGCGTCAACGTGGTTGAAGGCACGCGCAAGCGCGTGCAGGCCTACGAAGGCGTTGTCATCGCCAAGCGCAACCGTGGCCTGAACAGCGGCTTCACGGTGCGCAAGATCTCCAGCGGCGAAGGCGTGGAACGCACGTTCCAGACCTACAGCCCCCTGATCGCCGCCATCGAAGTCAAGCGCCGCGGCGATGTGCGCCGCGCCAAGCTTTACTACCTGCGCGACCGCAGCGGCAAGTCGGCCCGGATCAAGGAAAAGCTGCCGAGCAAGGCCAGCGCCGCCTGACAAGCGGACGGCCCGCCAGCCGGGCCGCCGCAGCCGTGTATTCGTGGCAATGACCAACCCCTCGGTCCCCGACTACACGCCGCTTTCCAAGCTGCCCAATTTCGATCCGCGTGTGGTGCCTGTGATAGGCACCGACGCGCATTTGCCAGCCGTGCGCACCAGCGCGCTCACCGCCGATGCGCTGCGCCAGCGCTTTGCGCAGCCCCCGGCCTGGCAACCCGAAGTCTGGGCCGAAAAGAAATTCATCGACCGCCCGTCAACCCAGGCTTCGGTGCTGGTCGCACTGGTGATGCGAGATCGCCCCGCGGTGCTCCTGACAGAACGCACCACCCACCTATCGACCCACTCCGGCCAGGTGGCCTTCGCCGGGGGCAAGCGCGACGACGCCGACGCCGATGCGGCCCACACGGCGCTGCGCGAGGCGCACGAAGAAATTGGCCTGGAAGGCGCCCATGTCGAAGTGATCGGCAGCCTGCCGATCTACACCACGGGCACCGGCTTCATCATCACGCCCGTGGTGGCGCTGGTGAGCCCCGAGCACCAGCTCACGCTCAATGCCTACGAAGTGGCCGACGCCTTCGAAGTGCCGCTGGATTTCCTCATGAACCCGGCCCATCACCGCCGCCACATGATCGAGTGGGCCGGCAATCGCCGCGAGTGGTTCTCGATGCCCTATATGGATGGCGGCACCCAACGCTTCATCTGGGGCGCCACGGCCGGCATGCTGCGTAACTTCTACCGGTTTCTTTCCGCTTAGCGCTTGCAATTGCGGACCTTGGTCTTGTCATGGCGGGCACGGGGGCTTGTCATCCCGGGCACGGGGGCTTGTCATGGCGGGCACGGGGGCTTGTCATCCCGGGCTTGACCCGGGATCCATGGATTGCGGGTCAAGCCCGCAATGACAAACTTGGCCCGGGACGACAAACTTGGCCCGGGACGACGCCTCGTGTGAGCCCACTATCATTGGGGCATGAGTTTCTTTGCCATCCTGTTCGCGCTGCTGATCGAGCAAGTGCGGCCGTTGGCGCGCAATAACCCGATTCATGCCGGCCTGCGAGCGTGGGCGCGCTGGGTCAGCGGCAATTTCGACGCGGGTCAGCCGCACCACGGCTGGGTGGCCTGGACACTGGCGACGATGCTGCCCGCACTGGCTGCAGTGGCGGTGCATTGGGCTCTGCTGTTGACGCTGGGCTGGCCTTTTGCGGTGCTCTGGAGCGTGGCGGTGCTCTATGTCACGCTGGGCTTCCGGCAGTTCAGCCACCACTTCACCGACATCCGCGATGCGCTGGATACGGGCGATGAAGATCGCGCACGCGAAGCGTTGGCGCGTTGGCAGCAGGTCGACGCAAGCGAACTGCCGCGCAGCGAGATCGTCCGCCACGTGATCGAATATTCGGTGCTGGCGGCACACCGCCACGTGTTCGGCGTCCTGGGCTGGTTTTCGGTGTTGTCGGCTTTTGGGCTGGGGCCGGCGGGCGCCGTGTTCTACCGCATGAGCGAATTCGTGGCGCGCTACTGGAAGTACCGTAGCAGCACCCAGGCCAACCCGGCCAGCGCGGCGCTGCAGTCCACGGCAAGCCGCGCGTGGGCTGTGGTCGACTGGCTGCCCGCGCGCGCCACCGCCCTTGGATTCGCGGTGGTTGGCAGCTTCGAGGACGCAATCGACTGCTGGCGCAACTACGCCCAGCGTTTTCCCAACGACAACGATGGCGTGATACTGGCCGCCACGTCCGGTGCCGTCAACGTGCGGCTGGGCGGTGAGGCGCTCAAGACCGCCTGGGCACCCAACAGCTCGCAGGGATTCCGTACCGCCGGGATTCAGTCGGAGGCCACGGCCGGCAATTCCGAAAGCACCCCGGGACGCGAGCCCGAAGTGGCGCACCTGCGCAGCATCGTCGGCCTGGTCTGGCGGTCCGTGGTGCTATGGATGGTGCTGCTGGCGCTGCTGACGCTGGCACGCCTGCTCGGCTAGGCGGCTGCGTGGTGCCGCGCGCGCAAATGGCCAACGACGCGCTCTGGAGCCCCGTTGTGCGCGGCCTTGTGCCGTACACGCCGGGCGAACAACCCCGCCTATCTGGCCTCGTCAAACTCAATACCAACGAGAACCCCTATCCGCCATCGCCGCGCGTGATTGATGCAATCACGGCTGCTGCGCAGCAGGGCCTGCAGCTGTATCCCGACCCGGAATCAACCGCGCTGCGCCAGGCAATTGGCACTTACCACGGGCTGGACGCCGCCTGCATCTTTCCCGGTAACGGCTCCGACGAGGTCCTCGCCCACGCGTTCTTCGCGTTCTTCCAGCAGACCCAGCCGCTGCTTGTGCCCGATGTCACCTACAGCTTCTACCGCGTGTATTGCCAGCTCTACGGCATCAGGGCGCAACTGGTTCCGCTGGACGCGAGCCTGCAGATTCACGTTGCTGACTACGCCGCACGTCCTGCGGGTGGTGTCGTGATCGCCAACCCGAACGCTCCCACTGGCACGGCATTGCCGCTGGCCGAAATTGAGTCGCTGCTGAGCAGCCAACCTGATACCGTGGTGCTGGTGGACGAGGCCTATGTCGATTTCGGCGCGCAAAGCGCCATGGCGCTGATCCCAAGCCACCCCAACCTGCTGGTGGTGCACACGTTGTCCAAGTCTCGCTCGCTTGCGGGCCTGCGCGTTGGTTTTGCCGCGGGCCAACCTCACCTCATTGACGCGCTGGTGCGCGTGAAGAACAGCTTCAACTCGTACCCGCTGGACCGCCTCGCCGTCGCCGGTGCGGTTGCCGCTTATGAAGACGTCGCCTATTTCGAGCAGACCCGCCACGCCGTGATGCAGAGCCGCGATGCGTTGACGCTCGAGCTTTGGCGCCTTGGCTTCGAGGTGCTGCCGTCCGCGGCCAATTTTGTTTTCGCCAGGCATCCGGCCCACGATGGAGCGGCGCTGGCGGCGCGGCTGCGCGAGCACGGCGTTCTGGTGCGGCATTTCGCCCAGCCTCGCATCGATCCGTACCTGCGCATCACGATCGGCACGCCGACGCAGTGCGAAGCGTTGATGCGGGCGTTGAAGCATTCACTATCATTCGGGGCAGCTCAGAAATGACCTTATTTGAAGCGATCACCTGAAATTCTTCCGAATGACCCGTCAGCGCGGCCGGACAGACAGCTCGGCAAACAAATCGCTATAGATTTTATAGCGGGCAGGGCTGATGAAGTTGGCCCCACCCGATGGCGAGACAGCGGCGATCACGCCGCAGCCAGGCTCGTGCAGGTGGCTGCAATTGTAGAAGCGGCAGTTCGCCACATGGGGTTTGAAGTCGGGCATGTAGGCTGTCAGCTGCATCGGGTCGATCTGCTGCAGGCCGAATTCCTGGAATCCCGGCGAGTCGATCAAGGCCGTGGTGCGGGCCTCGTCCACCCAGTACAGGCGCGTGCTGGTGGTAGTGTGCTTGCCCGAATTGAGAGCCTGCGAAATCTCATTGGTGGCTACCAGCGCGCCGGGCACCAGCAAATTGATCAGCGTGCTCTTGCCGGCGCCCGAGGGGCCCAGCACCAGTGTGGTTTTGCCCTGCAAGTGCTTTTGAAGGTGTTCGCGATCCACATCGCCAGACAGGCGCAGGCACAGCGGCAGCACACCGTAGTGCATGTGTCGGTAGGGCTCCAGCCGCTTCCAGGCCCTCTCGAAAGGCTCAACCAGATCGCTCTTGTTCAGCGCGATCAGCGGCTGGATGTGTTCCGCCTCGGCGGCAATCAGGGCCCGCACCAGCTGGCTCTCTGAAAACTCGGGCTCGGCGGCGATCAGGATCAGCACCTGGTCGAGGTTTGCCGCAAACGATTTGGTCCGCACCTCGTCTTGGCGATAGAACAGGTTGCGCCGCTCCAGCACTTTCTCTATCGTTCCTTCGTCTTCCGACGCCAGCCACTGCACGCGATCACCGACCACGGCCGTGCTCTTCTTGCCGCGCGGATGGCAGATGACGCGCTGGCCATCGGGCGTTTCGACCATCACATGACGGCCGTGGCCGGCTACGACCAGGCCCTCGGTGGCCTTCATGCGAGCAGGGCGTCGACCAGCGATGCACACTCGAAGTCGGTTTCGCTGATGCCCTTGACATCGTGCGTGTTGAATCTCACCACGCAGCGGCTGTAGTGCACCGACAGGTCAGGATGATGGTCTTGGGTGTTGGCGATGAAAGCCACGGCGTTGACGAACGAGACCGTCTCGTAGTAGTTGGCAAAGCTGTAGGTTTTTTCGATGGCCACATCGGCGCCGTCGCCGCTGAGCACCCAGCCCGGCGCGGCGGCCAGCCGGGTGACGATTTCGGTGGCCGTCAACGCCCTGCGTGGCAGCAGCGACCAGTCTTTTTTCTTCATCATCGTGCTCATGCGGCACCCCCCACAGTCATGCGCGCCAGCCGCTCCGAGGCGGGTGGATGAGAGTAGTAGAACTTCACGTAGACCGGGTCGGGCGTCAGGGTGGAAGCATTGTCCTCATAAAGCTTGAGCAGCGCGGTGCTCAGATCGTGGCCGCTGGTCTGGGCCACGGCATACGCATCGGCCTCGAACTCATGCTTGCGCGAGAACACCGCGAACAATGGCGATATGAAGAACGAGAACACCGGCGCGGCCAGCATGAACAGCAGCAGGGCCAACGCATCGTTCGGCCCCGCCAGATTGGGCTGCACGCCCAGGCCCGAATAGAACCAGGCCTGCGTCGAGAGCCACCCCAGGGCGGCAAAGCCAATCAGGCTGACCGCAAAAACGCCGCCAATGCGCTTGACGATGTGCTTGTGCTTGAAGTGCCCCAGCTCGTGCGCCAGCACGGCATCGACCTCGCCCGGTGACAACTTGGCCAGCAGCGTGTCATAGAACACTACGCGCTTGGCCGCGCCAAAGCCCGTGAAATAGGCATTGGCATGGGCGCTGCGCTTGCTGCCATCCATCACGAACAGCCCCTTGGCGGAAAAACCGCAGCGCTGCATCAGCTGCGTCACGCGGGTCTTGAGCGTCTCGTCTTCCAGCGGTTTGAACTTGTTGAATAGCGGTGCGATAAAGGTGGGATAGACCACCAGCAGCACCAGGTTGAAGCCCATCCACACGCCCCAGGCCCATAGCCACCACAGGCTTCCGGCGGCGCCCATCAGCCAGAGAATCAGCGCTGCGATGGGCAGGCCGATGAGGGCTCCGAGCACCGTGGCCTTGACCACATCTATCAGCCACAACCGCCAGGTCGTCTTGTTGAAGCCGAAACGTTCTTCGATCACGAAGGTCTGATAGAGCGTGAAGGGCAGGTCGGCAATGCTGCTGACCAGTACGAAGCCAGCCAGCAGGGCCAGCTGCTGAAGCATGCCGGGGCCCAGCCACCCCAGCAGCCAGCCATTGAGCGCGTCGAGCCCGCCCAGCAGGGTCCAGCCCAGCAACACCGCAACGCCAAAGGCCAGCTCGAGCAGGCCGAAACGGGCCTTGGTGATGGTGTAGTCGGCGGCCTTTTGGTGGGCCGCTGCCGTGATGGTCTGGGCGAAGGCGGGTGGCACGGCATCGCGATGGCGCGCCACGTGGCGGATCTGGCGTGAGGCCAGCCAGAGCTTGAGCGCCAGCCCCGCCAGCAGAAAGCCCGCGAAAGCCAGTGTCAGTGTGTAGGAAGCAGTCATTCCTTCAAGTTTAGGCCATCGGCGACAATCACAAGCATGACCGCGACCCCCAACGAAGCCCGTGCAACCCTGCCCAGAAGCGACCAGAACCTGGTCTGGCTGGATTGCGAAATGACCGGCCTGGACCCCGAAATCGACCGCCTGATCGAGATAGCCATCGTCGTGACTGGCCCCAACCTGGAGCCGCGCATCGAAGGCCCGGTGCTGGTGATCCACCAGAACGACGAGCAACTGGACAAGATGGACGCATGGAACAAGGGCACCCATGGCCGCAGCGGCCTGATCGACAAGGTCAAGGCTTCGACCGTGACTGAAGCGCAGGCTGAACAGGAGATCCTCGATTTCCTGGCCAGGTACACGCCTAAAAGGGTTGTCCCGATGTGTGGCAACACCATCGGCCAGGACCGCCGCTTCCTGGTGAAGTACATGCCAAAGCTGGAGGCTTTTTTCCACTACCGAAACATCGACGTCAGCACCCTGAAGGAGCTGGCCAAGCGCTGGCGCCCCGACATTTACGACGGTTTCAAGAAGCAGCAGAAGCACACGGCCCTGGCCGATGTGCACGAATCAATCGATGAGATGGCGCATTACCGCGAGCAGTTCTTGAGGCTCGCGTAGACGGATATTTACCTGTCAGAGGCCAATGGCAGATAGAGGGTGAGCGGTGCGTCAGCGCAGGGTGTGAACCCGTAGTGCCGGTAGAACGCTTGTGCATCGTCATCCTTGGCGTCCACGATCAGGGCAAATGCCGCTATCTGCCGGCGTGCATGCAGGCAACGGTCCACCGCGCACGCAATCAGCAGCTTGCCCAGACCCTGTCCATGGCGATCCGCCCAACAGGCCAGTCGGCCCATGCGAAAGCACGGAACCGGGAAACGCGGTAGTTTCTTTCTGTCAGCCTCACTGAGTTGAGTTACGTCCACCTGTGCCGCGCTAAGCGTGTAGTAGCCCAGAACCAGCCGGGGCGATGCGCTGTCGACCAACACGAAAACGGTGCTGACACCTTTGCGCCCATGCTGTGCGGCGAAGCGGTGGAAGTATTCATCGAGTGCGGGTACGCCGCAGCTGAAATCAGCACGGTCGTGGAGTTCGGGGTCGAATGCCTGTTCTTCAAGCACGACGCACTTTTGCCTTTGCGTCAGCCATGGCGGATTTGAGAGCGCGATTCGGCGTGAACGCACCGCCAAGCGCCTTGCCGAATGCGTCAAAGTCCCGCTCTGACATCGTGACCCTTGTCTCGCGGTCCAGCATCGTGAGGGCTTTTTCCTTGGCGGCCGCACGGACGAAACCAGCCATGGTCGCGCCCATCAGAGCTGCGGCGCGGGCAACAATATCTTTTTCTTCGGCATCCATCGTCAGATCGAAACGGGCTCTCGTCGTCATGGTGATCTCCCCTGAAGGTAGGAATTTATACGGGATTTTACCGTATCAAGCCGAGGCACTGCGTAGCCTGTTGGCGAAAACCCGGTCAGGCGCCAAAATGCGCCAATTCGACCAAGGGGAAGCGCGGATGACCTGGTACTGCTTGTTGGTGGCTAATCAGCCTGATCCGTCGGCGGCGATCCACACGGCATGGGTGGCAGCCGCCCGGATAGCCGCGGCGAACCAGACGTTCGATCCGACATGCGCGGTCTTCCGCACCTTCGAGGCGGAATCAGACGAGATTTCCGTCTACTTCAGCCCCGCGGCCAAGGCACTGGCCAGGCAGTTCGGCGCCGAGCCCTGCAGAAAGCCCTCTGCTGCCGGCATTGGCTTGCTGGTTGGCGACCGCAAGGCCTGGAAGCTTCATTTCCCGGGCGAAACGAATCCACTGGCGATTTGAGGCCTGGCAACGGCCAGGCGGGAAAGGCGAATCAGTACTTGAAGTGCGCTTGGCCGAGGTCCCACATTGGCAGGAAGATGCCGAGCACCAGTATGCCTACCAAAATGCCCATCAAGGCAAGCAACAGGGGCTCGATGTTCTGGCTCAGTTTGGCGACCTCATACTCAACCTCGTCCGAGTAGAGCTGAGAGATCTCAGTGACCGCCTGGTCTACCTCGCCGGTGCGTTCGGCCACGGTGATCAACTGAATTTCGAGCGGTGAAAAAATACCCGATGTCCGCATCACCCGGCTCAAGACTTCTCCACGTTCCACTCCGTGACGCATTTGCAGAATCCGTTCCTCGAAGTAGGCGTTGTCGACGATGCGCGACACCAGAAGGAACGCCTGCACTATGGGAACATTGCTTTTCATGGCCGTGGCGAAGCTCCGGGCAAAACGTGCGACGGTGGCCTTGGTCAGGATCGGACCAATAATGGGAATCCTTAGCTTGAACCTGTCCCACGCGTATCGTCCATCCGGCAATTTCAGCGCCATTCGTCCCGCAAAATAAAGCAGGGCCGCGACCATTACAACGGCCCACCAGTAGTTCA
>JANYAN010000436.1 GCA_025361305.1 Burkholderiales bacterium | reverse complement strand
GGTCCTGCACGGGATCGATCTGCGGCTGGCGGCCGGGCGCTGGACGGCCGTGGTCGGTCCCAATGGCGCGGGCAAGACGACGTTGCTCAAGAGCCTGGCCCAGTTGCTGCCGCACGAGGGGCAGGTGTCGCTGCTGGGCCGGCCGGCCGGCCAATGGCCGCGACGCGAGCGGGCATGCGCGCTGGCCTGGCTAGGTCAGCAGGAGGCGTCCGGCGCTGATCTGCTCGCCAGGGATGTCGTCATGCTCGGGCGGCTGCCGCACCAGGCCTGGTTGGCGCCGCCATCGCCGCAAGACCGTGCCGAGGTAGAGCGGGCCATGCGCCAGACCCAGTGCTGGGAATGGCGCGAGCGTACGCTGGGCAGCCTGTCCGGCGGCGAGCGCCAGCGCGTGCTGCTGGCGCGCGCGCTGGCCGTGCAGGCCGAAGTGATGCTGATGGACGAGCCGCTGGCCAACCTGGACGCACCGCATCAGGCCGACTGGCTGCTGATCGTGCGCGGCCTTGCGGCACAGCGCCGCGCCGTGGTGAGCGTGATGCACGAGCTGAGCATCGCCTTGCAGGCCGACGAACTGGTGGTCATGCGCGCCGGGCGAGTTGTGCACCACGGTGCCAGCGCCGACGCGGTGACCCAATCGGCGCTGGTCCGGGCGTTCGACGGACGCATCGAACTGCACCGGGTCGGCCCGCATTGGGTTGCCCTGCCAAAGTAGGATCACGCTGGCTGAGCCTGCGGGCTTGCACAGTGCGGGCTTGCACAGTTGTCGTCCACTGCCGCAGGGTCTATGCTGTAGATGTCCATCGATTCGGGAGACCTTCATGTACAAGCGCATCCTGTTGGGCTACGACGGCTCCGACGCCGGCCAGAAGGCCCTCCTGGACTGCCAGGACCTGGCGCAGTGGAGCCAGTCCGAGGTATTCCTGATCGCAGTCATGCCCTCGGCCATGAGCTTCGTTGGGCTCGAAGGCGGTGTCTACGACATCGAGCTGGAGGAGCGCGAGAAGAAGAAGCATCAGGCCGTGCTCGACGAGGGGTTGCAGCGGCTGTCTAGCGCGGGCTACGCGGCGCGCGGAGAGGTGCTGGTGGGTGAGGCCGTGGATGAGATCACCCGCTACGCGCGCAAGATAGAAGCCAACCTGATCGTCGTGGGCCACAAGCACCTGGATAGCTGGGCCGCACGCTGGTGGCGCGGGTCGATCTCGGGCGCACTGATCGAGCATGCGCCGTGCAGCGTCCTGGTCGTCATCGTCGGATAGCCCGGCTGCGGCCATGAAGCCGCACGGGCCGCGCCGGGCGCCCGACCGGGCCGCTGCGTTGGAGCAATATCGGCACCGGGCTGAGCTTCGAGAGGCTGCACCGTGGCGTCGATCGCAGAGGCCGGGTGGTGGGTGTCACGTCAAGGCCGCGGGGTCTTGGGCCGGAAGTCGCAATACCGGGACACAGCGCATTCCCAGCACTTGGGCGTGCGTGCCACGCAAACGTAGCGACCGAGCAGGATCAGCCAGTGATGGGCATCGACCAGGTATTTGCCGGGCACGCGCTTCATCAGTGCCGCTTCCACTTCAAGCGGATTCTTGCCCGGTGCCAGGCCGGTGCGGTTGCCGACACGGAAGATGTGCGTGTCCACCGCCATCGTGGGCTCGCCAAACGCCACGTTGAGCACGACGTTGGCAGTCTTGCGGCCCACGCCTGGCAGCGCCTCGAGGGCCTCGCGGGTGCGCGGCACTTTGCCGCCGTGGCGCTCCGCCAGGATGCAGCAGGTTTCCATCAGGTGCCGAGCCTTGCCGCGAAACAGGCCGATGGTCTTGATGTACCCCTCAAGCCCCTCGATGCCCAGCGCAAGAATGGCCTCAGGCGTACTGGCGACAGGGAAGAGCTTGCGCGTCGCCTTGTTCACGCCAACGTCGGTGGCTTGCGCCGACAGCAGGACGGCTGCAAGCAGCTCGAAAACACTGGTGTACTCGAGCTCGGTGACCGGCGTGGGATTGGCCGCCTGCAGAGTGACAAAGAAGGGGCCGATCAGATCTTTTTTCATGGTGACCCGCACTTTAGCTTTGCGGCCGCGCCTGGAATTCACGCGCCACTGCACTCACCGCGGCACCATGGGCTGAGCCGCGCGCCTGCACCAGCGCAATCTTGCGCACCTCGGCCAGCGGGATTTCGATGACCCGCAGCCTGGCGTCGCTGGCCCAGAGCGCGTCGCGCAGATGCGGCAGCAGCGCGACGCCCAGGCCGGAGCGCACCAGTTCGACAATGCTTTCGATCGCATTGAGCTCGAGAAACTCCTGAGGTTTGACGCGGAGCTTGCGCAACATGCGCACAACCAGCCGTCCCGTGTGCTGGGTGCTGTCAAAGCGGATGAAGGGATGGCGCAGCAGTATTGCCCGGGGCGTGCCCGATTCCAGACTACGTGGCACCAGCAGGATCATGGGTTCTTCGTATAGGGGTGTCCAGGTGAGGCCGGGGCGGGATTGTCCGGGTTCCCGCACCGCGATGGCGGCATCCAGGTCGCCAGACTCCACCCGGCCCAGCAGGTCGATCGATTTGGAAGCCGACACATGCAGGTCCAGTGCCGGGTAGCGGCGCTTGAGCGCCAGCGTCGCATGGATCAGCGGTCGCACGGCCGAGACGACGGCCCCCAGGTGCACTGTGCCAGACATCGGCTCGGATGGTGCGGCGGCCGTGATCATCTGCGCGTGCAGGGCCACCAGCTTGCGCGCCGAGGGCAGCAAGGCGCGGCCCGCTGCGTTGAGGACCACATTCTTGCCTTGACGTTCGAACAGCAGCTGGCGCAAGTCGGCCTCGAGTGCCCGCATCTGCTGGCCCACGGCCGCCTGCGTCAGCGCCACACGCGGCGCCGCTGCCGCAAACGAGCCCTCGGCGGCGACAGCCAGAAAGGTCTTGAAGAGGCGGATGCTGCTCATCAGCCGCCATGTTAAAGAGGTTCTTTAGCATGAGTAAAGCACTATTCGCTTTCCCTTTTCGTTGAGGTTTTCGATAATCGAGTCGCGCCTTCGCGCCGCACAACCCACCAGGCAGTACTTCCACATGAAATTCGATTTCCACAATCCCTATCCCAGCACGCGCCTGCCGGTGTTTGCGCGCAATGTCGTTTCCACCTCGCATCCGCTGGGCGCCCAGGCCGGTTTGCGCATGTTGTGGAAGGGTGGCAATGCCGTGGATGCCGCCATCGCTGCTGCCGCTGTCATGACCCTCTGCGAACCGGTCAGCAACGGCCTGGGCAGCGACTCGTTCGCCATCCTGTGGGACGGCAAGGAACTGCATGGCCTGAACGCCTCCGGCCCGGCGCCCGCCACCTGGACGCCCGAATATTTCCGGCGCAAGCACGGGGCCGAGGCCCGCACACCGCCCAAGCGCGGCCTCGACGCCGTCACTGTGCCAGGCGCAGTGGCCAGCTGGGTGGCGCTGAGCGAGCGCTTCGGCAGGCTGCCGTTTGCCGATCTGCTGGAGCCTGCCATTGACATTGCAGAGCGCGGCTACCTGCTGCCCATCGTGGTGCAGCAGAAGTGGGCTGCCGCCACGCCCGAGCTGGGCGGCATGCCGGGGTTCGCCCAGAGCTTCCTGCCGTGGGGCAGGGCGCCGCGTGTGGGTGAGCTGTTCCAGTTCAAGGCCGCTGCCCTTGCTCTTCGCGCGATCGCGCAGAGCAAGGGCGCCGCGTTCTATGGTGGCGAAATCGCCCAGGCCATCGAGAAATTTGCTGCGATGAACGGTGGCAGCATCACGGCCGCGGATTTTGCCGCCTTCAAGCCCGAATGGGTCAAGCCTCTGGGCAAGGACTACCGCGGCCACACCGTGCATGAGATCCCGCCCAATGGCCAGGGCATTGCGGCGCTGATCGCGCTGGGCATCC